>JBGAWZ010000469.1:0-2346 GCA_044227335.1 Candidatus Zixiibacteriota bacterium
CTTTGAGTAACCAATTCATGAGGGCGGAATATAGAGATTTGAGGGCCGAATGCAATCACACAGCGGTGATTGTCTGCATTGAAAAACGAAAAAGGATGAATATCGGAGAAGCGAAAGTAAGGGGGGAGCCGGGCCGCCTCGGCCCCGACTCCCCGCCCGTCATACCCTAAACAGGTACTGCAATTTAGCAAAAAACTGACGCTGGGATTCGCGCCAGTGCGATGAATCGAGATAGCTGTAATCGGTGGTAGTGTATTTCTGCACACTCGAATTAGCGCCGACATAGAAAATGGTGAACGGATTAGCCTGCCAGGTCAAGAGCGGTTCAATATCGAGCCGTTGACCGAAATCGTCATACTGCACGACGAGGCGCAGATTCCACTCGCGATTGAACTGATAGGTGGTCCGGGTGCGGAAGATATACCCCGCAAAAATCTCCTTGTCGATTCCCGGGTGCTGATCCAGAAACGACTGGCGGTAGTCCATCCGGTTATAGGCAAAATTCGGCTGGATCACCAGATGTTCTGTTGGCCGCCAAGTCGCCCAAACTTCGTGATTGCGAGCGACACCAAGCTCCGGCACACTCAAATTGCGGGCTATTACATGGCCATATCCGACAAATGCTCCGATGCCCAGTTTCTGTTGCACACGCGACTCGCAATTGAAATTGATGCGGCTGATACCGGGGAACTCCTTGCCACGGAATACCTCGCGACTGTACGTATAATCCAAATTTATCGAAGTCATATGCGCGGCGTCGATATAGAGATGCGGATTGAGCCAACTATCCTGCAGTTCGTCAAGCGACCAGTTAAACGGCGATTGATCGGCCTTGAGAACTCCACCCACCGACATCGACGGCTGAATCCGAAGGATCAGTCCCTTGGCGCGGCGGAAATTCAGCCCCGACCAGAAGTTCCACTGTTGATAGTCGTTCTTTGAAACGAATCCGTTGTCGGCGCGGAAATTCGGGCGATAGGTCTGATAGGATACTTCCGCATCCACCACACGGGTGTCCCAGTTGAGATTGGCATACGCCGCGTTACCGGAAAACGACTCACCGTCGAAGACCATTGTGTGGCGGTCACGATCAAATCGCGCGCTGTCAATTCCCAAATCCGAGGTCATGAGCGAGTCATTTGGTTCCTCAGTGTGACTGTACAGTGTTTGAAAACTGAGTTGCCAATTTTTCAAAAACCGGAGTGAGCCATCGGCGCCAACCACGCTCCCTGATCCGCCACCCTCCAAACGCCGGTCGGTAGCCAATAGTCCAATAGTCGACCCTTGCCCAAGGCCCGTCTGAGTACGAAGTAAATTGACGGTGCTCTTGCCGGTCAGAATGGAGCGACTGCGCGAGAACGAGGGAATCAAATACGGCGTGTGTTCGTCGCGGGCGATAGAATAGGCGATACTGGTCTGCCCGAATCGTCCGGTAAATTTGCCTGCCACAATCGGGTCATTGACACTTCGAGTGTATACGGCAGTTATCGGCGTCTGGTATAACTCACTCCCCGCCTGGAAAAACGGCCGGCGTTCGGAGAAGTAGAGCGCAAAGGTCGTGTTGACATCGATCTGACCGGCGTCAGATTCTACTTGGCTGAAATCTGGATTGACTGTCAGTTCCGCGGCCGAACTGCTGGTGGGGGCAAATCGGACACTGGCCGACAACTGCGCGTCGGGGTTGTCGTTGGAAAAATCGAAATTCGGCTGGCTGTTGTGTACATTCATCACCCCCGCCTGCGAACCCACTACACTCGGCAGAATCTCTATATTGCTCGCCGGTTTGATGCCGCTGATTCCGGTCAGTGTTCCCCATTGGCAGACCCAGCAGGGATCATTGCGGTTAACCGGCGCCCAGGCATAGCGGTAACGGGCCTCGCGCTGGCGGTCACGCCAGAATTGCGCCCGCCAGGTTTGCTCGTCCTTGTTGGGAAATCGCAGAGAAGAAAATGGAATTGCCAGTTCGATCTGATATCCGCTGTCGGTTATTTTGCCCGCCGAATAGAAAATCAGATTGTAAGAGTCGTCTTCGTTTCCCGATGAATTGGTGATTCGAAGGTCCCCCTGCACACCGTACGGATTACAGAAGATTTCGTATCCACCGGAGCGGTCACCGTAGGTATCGAGCATGATGCCAAAATAATCATCACGCCAGATATTGTCCCGTTCGCTGTAACTGGTGCGGACATTCGCGGGATTGTCCCAGGCGATAAAGGCGACATACAAATTGGCGTCGTCGTATCCGATCAACGTCGCCGATTTCACACCGGGCGAAACCTGATCCCCTGGGTCGGTCTCGACAAATTCTTCAGTGCGACTGGCGCTGGCCCAGCCGACATCGCTTAA
>JBGAWZ010000470.1:0-2345 GCA_044227335.1 Candidatus Zixiibacteriota bacterium
GCGACTGCTGATAAATCCGGGCACGGCCAGTCTGCGCGTGCAGACGCCCGGTTTTTCCAATTCGATTTCTATTCACATTGATAACAACGTGCTTTTGCCCGGTCTTAATCATGCGACAACCGACAAGATTATCATTCCGTCGGTCATTGCGGGACAATACTTAGACCTAAGCGCGAATCTGGATTACCGGGTCGATGGCGCCGCCAATGAAAAGATATTTACTACGAATTTCGACGGCAAGACGATTTTCGTTAGAGAGCAACCGCACGTCACAATTCTGTCGACAACGGCAATTGCTCCCAATTATACACGCGTCAACACAGGTCAGCAGTTCAATATCGACGTGAAAGTGACCAGCACCGCCGAGTTCGATAATCTCTCAGTGCAATTGCGGTCAGAGGGTAAATCGAAATTTCAGGGTGACCGACTGATCTCACATATTGGCGCTGACGACACAGTCACTGTGGACTATACCGTGATAGCTGACAGTACGCCGACTGCGGCAGAAGTTTTCACCGCTGATTTTTTGTCTCCCGAGGTTCAAGTCGAATCCCCGAAAGACAATGTCGAAGTCATCACGATCGAGCGACCGGCCAATCTGACTTTGTCGCACTCTTTGGTGGGGACCGTGAACGGTGTAGTCACGCCGCGGGCGAACTTCGGCCTCAATGTGCAACTGGTCAACAGCGGCGAGGCCCAGATTACTCCCGGAATTTATGCGCTGACGGCCGGGGGAGTGCCGGTAGGAATTACCGATCCGCTCACTGATACGATTGGTGACCGAACGCCCATAGGGTACGAGCTTACTGCCCCGAGTGTTGACACGACCATTCAGTTCAACCTCACCATGACCCAATTGCCAATTGACAACAACACCGGCCAGCCCGCAGTCATTAATCAGAGTGGTTTTAGCGCGACCGTTTTTGTTTCAAAACTCGACGCGCATCTTCAGGTCGACGTTGTGCAACTTGGTTCGGGCGTCGCGGTCGGAGGAGGACAGAAAGATATCGCGACCATACGAATGTCGGTGGCGGGGACATCGACCCTGTCCGGTGTTCGACTTGAGGACATCGAGATCAAACTGGGCGGCGGGGACGGAAAACCGCTCGACGCACGCGATATTGTAGTAGTCGGAAACACCGGCTGGTTCGATGGTCAGAGCGAAGTGTCGCAGGCGACAGCCGGTGGTGATCGTATGAAATTCGACTTTGACAATCTTACGATCACAGCTACCGACTCGGTTGAATTGACTTTGCGTGCCTTGCTCCAGGATGTACTGCCAGGACGCTTCCGGATATCGATGAATGCTTCCGAAATTCGGGCGACGTATGCAAGCGGCCCGCTGGCGGGGCAGGAGATTCTGGTGGTTGGGCCGGATGGCGACGAGGTCGTATTCGAAATTCCGTTTGAGGTGACCGGCGCCGATTTCGCTGGTTCTTTTGTGGTCAAGGACAATCCGTACAATCCCGACGACGGACCGGCGGAATTCCGATTCCTTTCAGGAAACTCGAACGAACTTCAGTTCCAGGTGTTCACGCTCGACGGGCAGTTGGTCTTCGAGCGGATATACCCCACCGGATCAACATCAACGGCAGGCGACCAGCACAATGCGATCTCCTGGGACGGTAGAAACGGTAGCGGCGATCTGGTGCGTAACGGCGTCTATCTGGTTGTATTGACCGACAGTGCCTCGGACGAGCGGGCGGTTCTCAAACTGGCGGTGATTCGATGAGATTTATGCGAGCGATCGTCATCGCGTTTGGTTGTGCAGTTGTCTGTGCCGGATGGTCGTCAGCGGATGATGCCGGAGGCATGTCGCCGCTTGTAATCGGCGCCGGGGCTCGCGGAATTGGCATGGGCGGTGGTATGTCCGCTCTCGCGGATGATGCCTCGGCGGTCTACTACAATCCCGCCGGTCTGGGCTTCTTAAGCTACCAGCAGTTTACCGTCCAGCACACGTTGCTTGCCGAAAAGACAATTTACGACTTTGGGTCGTGGGCATTTCCCATCACCGACAAAGCGGGCATTGCGATTGGTTACGCGCGTATCGGTACCGGTGATATCGTGAGGCGGGTGAATTTTCAGGACCTTGGAAACTTTGACTACGCCGAGTCAGAACTTCTTTTCTCCGCTGGCCAGCGCATTGATCGCCTCTCTGCCGGACTTACCCTGCGAGTACTGAATCAAAAAATCGATGCCCTCTCCGATTACGGTCTTGGTCTCGACGCCGGTCTGGCCTGCAGAATTTCAACAAATCTGCGGGCAGGCGTAGTCTGGCGCGACGCGGTCCCAACACAACTTACTTTGCAGTCGGTAAAAGAAAAGGCGCCCCATACCTTTGCCGG
>JBGAWZ010000471.1:0-2339 GCA_044227335.1 Candidatus Zixiibacteriota bacterium
TTTCTCGGCACTCACCTGCTGACATTTAACGATCTCGATCAATATCTGT
Source organism: Candidatus Zixiibacteriota bacterium (assembly GCA_044227335.1). Taxonomy (GTDB): domain Bacteria; phylum Zixibacteria; class MSB-5A5; order GN15; family FEB-12; genus JACRAV01. Next base: position 50 of record JBGAWZ010000471.1, read on the forward strand.
TTCATCCCGGGGGCACCAAAGTACTGGCCGCCTATGAACAGGCGCTGGGAATAGTGGATGAAAAGCTGGAGCATTCGCGTTTGACGCTGAGAGATTTTGGCAACATGTCTTCGGTAACAGTCTTGTTTGTTTTGCAACGATACCTGCGCCAATCCAACCGCAGGCGCAACCAATTCTCCCTTGTCTCTGCCCTTGGTCCGGGTTTTTGCTCTGAGACGGTAATAGTCAAAAGCTGATATTTGATTCCAGCGGCTATTCAAAATCCGCTTGCCTGTTTCAGTATCCCGCGTCATCTTTGTCGCCTGAGCATGGCGAATGTGGCTCGGTTTTGTCCTGTTTCGAATAGTGACGGGAACAGCGCCGCCGTGACCGCGTTATACTGGCTGTCAATCAGCAATGAACACATAAAGGAGTTTTCAATGGCCCATACTTTGCCGAGTTTACCGTACGGATACGACGCGCTCGAACCGTTTATCGACGCCCAGACGATGACAATCCACCACACCAAACATCACCAGACCTATGTCGACAAACTGAACGCCGCACTGGCGAACAATTCTGACTGGTCAGCCAAGTCTCTTGAGCAAATTGTCAAGGAGTACGCTAATGCTCCCGAAGCTATTCGCGGCGCGCTCCGCAACCACGGCGGCGGGCACTGGAACCATACGTTTTTCTGGCAGATTCTGAAGAAAGATGTAAAATTCGCCGGGCCGTCAGCAGACGCCATCACCAGGAAGTTCGGCGGTTTCGACCAGTTCAAGGAGCAGTTTTCGGCCGCGGCCGCAAATGTCTTCGGTTCCGGGTGGGCATGGCTGGTTGTCGCTCAGGGAAATCTGGAAATAGTCGGCACGCCCAATCAGGACTCTCCCCTGACAGCCGGCAGGACGCCGATCGTTGGCCTCGATGTCTGGGAGCATGCGTATTACTTGAAATACCAAAATCGCCGACCCGACTACACCGCCGCCTTTTTCAATATTATCAATTGGGAAAAAGTGAACGAGCTTTACACATCAGCTCGGTAGACGATACCAGTAACTTCGCTCTTGCACGGTCCGGCTGTTGCCGGGCCGTTTTTTTTTGCACCGCCCACCGGGCATCAACTGTATAAACGCTAAGAGCAAACTAGTTAACAGGGAGAGAGGACATGAAGAATGTCATGGTCGTATTGGGGACGGTGATAGTGACGTCACTGGTGCTTTCAACCGTAACCGTCGGACAACGTCAAGCAGATGAAATGCCGGTTCCGGCTGTCGACTCAAAGATGTACAAGGCCTGCGGACTCGATAGACTTACCGAAGGCGAGCGCTCCAACATATATCGCGTATTTCAGTGTCGCTCGACACACTCCTACCTTGAAGAAGGGGCTATCCGATTTATGGAGAAGAACAACTGGAGTGAGGTGGCGATCAACGGGACCATTGAACTCCAGCTTGGCATCGACCCGTATCCAAAACCGTATCTCATCGCCTACGGCCAGGGAAAGTCATACTTGCTTGAGCCATCCCTGACACAGTCTGAATTCCCGATGCCCGGAATCTACTTCGGCAAGATAGAGGGAAGCCGCTGGCGGATTGTCGAAAAGCGAGGCGAAATTGTCGACTACTGGATAAAAGAAGAAGCCGACTGATTCCTATTCTTGCTCGCTTTGATCGTCACCCTTACCTTTCGTCGCGGTCACGATGCCAACCATCTCCAAGCGAGCCAAAGATGAGTCGATCCAGGCGAAGACGGTGTCCTGCAATGGCGGCTCAATCAATCGGCCCCAGTGCATGAGCCGGTAGGCCAAGATCGGCATCTCGCCTTCAGCGATTTCATTTCGGATATCAGTCAGCATTTCAGCCTGCGACCCCTTGCCGGCAAAGGGAAATCCTTTGCTGAAATCAACTTTGCGACGGCCGTTCTTGATGTCGCTCTCTATCAATCCTTTCACAAACGATAGCTTGGCATACCACGGATAGTGCGTCTGATCGCTGTGGCAATCATAGCAACTCCGTACAAGTGCCGGCTTGATATTCTCAAATCCGGCGCTAATAACCGTGAAGATGCTGTCATTCGCCGACGGCGGCATTTGACCTAGCGTTGGTGACGGATTTGTCGCGCTATCAACCGGCGGCTCATCGTCGGCCACCGCCAATGCAAACATTACAAGCGCTACCATCAGTACAGGTGCAATCAACAATGAAATCCGACGTGGCTTTTTGTTCATAGTAACCTCGAAAGATATCCTTTGGCCTCGGCCAGTTTTGCCAGTGCCTGCGTTTTATCACAGTTCAATTTGTGCATCACAATT
>JBGAWZ010000025.1:0-10776 GCA_044227335.1 Candidatus Zixiibacteriota bacterium
GATAACGCGACTGCTGCCAACAAACCAAAGGCGGTAGTGACTCTCTCTGATGTTCCGCAACCAGAGTCGGGATTAAAGGCCCGCCGTCGCCGGGAAATGTCTATGCTCGACAGAATACGAATCTACTCTTTCACAGATAAAGGAGCGTTACAATGCGCCGGTCAATAATCTATCTCATTGCACTCGTTTGTATCGCGGGCGCGGCGCAAGCGGAGTTTCTTGGAATCAAGAAAACCTCAGAGCGCGTGACTTTCCGACTCAAGGAGCCGCTTGATTCAGCGTATGGCATCGAGCGAAAACCCGACTCGGTTCATATCTTGATTCGCTGTGACACGGGAACTGTTGCCTCGGCAACACCGCTCGACTACAAGGCGCGGTCAACAACTTACCCATTCGCTGATATCACGAACACCCCGATTGACACGACAAAGGACTATGGCGATACCGCCTATTGGTTTACCGGCGTCCTGTCAAACTTCGGCACGACTACAATGTCTCAGGTGACAATCTCGGTTGATCTGTACACGGGGAAATACTACCGCACAACTGACGCCACCTACCAAGTCATCGCCGACTCTCTCAATTATGATTTAAAACAAGGGCGCGACTCGGCGGGGCTTGCGGCTAAGACGGTACTCTCAACGGGCGTTGTCTTGGCGACCGACGCGATTACAGCCGCGAAGATTGCCACCGATGCTATTGGTGCGGCGGAGATTGCGGCCGACGCTATTGGCGCAAGTGAAGTCGCCACAGACGCCATCGGCGCGTCAGAAATTGCGGCAGATGCGGTGGGCGCGTCCGAATTGGCGGCAACGGCAGTAAATGAAACGTGGAACCACAGAATTGACACTATAGCCGGAGATAGCACGGCGGGAAAAGTCCTATATAAAGCGAAGGTAATTAAGGACACAACCTCTACCCAACTAAACGCCACAATAACAAGCCGTGGCACGTCCACACTCACAACCTCGGACAACATCGGGATAAATTGGGCTGACGTTGCAAACCCGACAACCACACTGGGACTTACCGGAACGACAGTTGGGACGGCCACAAATATCTCACAGATCGGCGGCACGGCGCAAAGTGCGGGCATGAATCTCGCAACTTATCTTCCAGCCGTCTTTGACACCGCCCTCTTTGTGCAGGGTTTCCGGGTCAACGCAAAGACTAAGCTTGGAGTCTCGGCAAATACAGACACGCTCCACGTCTACTGGAGTACCACAGAACTATTCAAAGTCATCTACTACCACATTGGCGGGGCCGCTGGTGATCCGCCTGACTCCACGAAAACTGTAGCTCCGTAAAGTGCTATGGCAAGAGACCAGAGACGTTGGGGTATTTGGGATGACGACCCTCGCCATGTAGGGTTGCGCGCCCGCGCGGGCGGTGCGGCGGCTGGCGGTTGGGGAACGTATGGAGCAAGATACTATCGCCAACTCAACGGCGTCTCGCGGTGGGTTGTTGTTATCACAAAAGATGCGTCAACCTGGCTATTCTCTCACTCTGATATTCTACTCTCTGAGGGTCACGTTCATGCTTTGATAGAGGGTGGAATCTCGATTGAGTCGAAGATTGATCCAGTGACAAAGCAGTGGTCGGTCCAGGATGTACGGATAGGCATTCGCAATACGGATTATAGACAAGATGTCACGACCCACCTTTGGGTAAAGTTCGCGGACGAAGTTGGGTCGATTCGCGGGGCGCTCATAGATATTTACGTCCTTGCGGGCATTGAGCCGACACAGCTTTCTGACGGCTACCGGATCTTCTCTGGTGAAATAGACGAGCCGGCCACAATCACAAGGGAACTGGTGACGATCAATGCGGTCGACGCGGCTCGGCGAAAAAACCTCGATCTCCCTCTGCGATTCGTTTCTGAAAACACCGCATGGACTGGCATACCTACTCCCAGCCGTCTTCGGAAGATTCCGATTGTCTACGGTGAATACACAAAGGCATTCGATGACTCGGCTGATCTTGGTCTAATCAAATGCGAACTGGTCTCTTCGGAAGTCGCCAAGAAGTTTGCGTGCTCAGATCACGTCATGCACACACTATCAAAGGGATTCATCAAACAGAATGAACTCCCTATGCCGTCACAAATTGTGACACCAACACTCACGGCGGATGATAGTGGATATGGTACGGCGCTAATGGTTGGCGTCGCAGACGCGCGACTGTACGCTGATAACTCGGATATTGGAGATGGCACAGACACAGACAATCAAACTGTCGACTGTGGGAATGCCGGTGATCTACTCCCTACTACCTACGCCCGAGCATACGGAACGATTTCTGGAACGGGCGGCGTTATCATGTACTTGGGATTTTTGGACTACGCCAACAACGAAAAGAATACCCTTGCACCAATAGGGAAGATCATCGGGGAAGATGTCGCGGGTACTAAATACGGTTGGCTGTGTTTCCGGGTGGTTAAAGTCCCGATCCTCACAAGCCCCGTCGCTCCCGAAGTCTCATTGATTACCTCTGGTGGTGGTGGGCTGGATGTCACGTTGGATATCTCAACTTTTGGTGATGACACGGATGTCACTGCGAAGTTTGCGATCACTGAAATATCAAACATCCTCTGGCACCTTCGGTCTGGTGACAGCACATATACGACAGACGACAAGCCGGTACTGTTCCGAATCATCTTTGACGGCACATTACCAGTGGGAGAAGTTGGCAACGACGCGCTCCGGTGCAAATACTGCTATATCAAATATCGGTTCAGACCCTACTACATCGGGTCGGGGTATGTCGCTGGGAAGGGTAGAAAGTTTGGAGCGTGGGTTGACGGTGGAACGCGCACCAATTCCTATAACGAGGGCGGCCTGATTGAAGACCCGGCATTCATTATCGAAAGCATTCTCCGTGACTGTCTTGGGTTGGGTGATGATGATATCGACATGGCGTCTTTTGACGCGGCGGAAGATTCGGGCGTCAAGGCCCGCATTCAATTCAACTCAGACAGTGAAATCGACGCCTTCTCTGCAATCAGACAACTCGCCGAACAATCCCGATTCGCAGTGGTCATCACCGGAGCTTCGAAGGTTCGTTTGGTTCCGCTCAACGTGACGACCCCGACGATCGCTCGGATTCTCACGGCTACGGATATCATGTCGGCCAGTGAAGACGCGCTGGCCTTGGAGTACAGCAAAGACTCGCGGATCATCAACTTGGTTCGGGTCAAACACCGCTGGCAAGAGGAGCATCAGGCATTCAAGGAATACTCGACGTTCTCAAACTCGATTGAATTTGCGGACGATTACCCGGTGGACTTCCAGTGGAAAAACATCACCGACGCCTCCGGTTCGGTTCTCGCTGTGGCCGGATTCATCCGCGACACTTGGGGCGTACAGCACACAAGAATAAACATCGCCTGCCAAGGGATTGCGAATCTCGACCTGACCGTTGGGGATTGGATAGAACTCGATCCCACGACGGTTGATCCATATATGCTGTGCTATGGGGCGTCGTGGTCTGGCAAGAAGTTCCTGATTACGCGGGCGAAGTACACAGACAAACAATGTCAATTTGAGGCGATCAATCTGATATAGGAGCAAGGTATGGCTGAAAACTGGAATGGCACCAAAGTATCAAAGAACTTCCTGATTGGAGTAATGGGGTCAATTATCGGCCTGCTACTCACGATCACGGGCATTCTGATTATGCTTGGGATATCGGACATCAAGGCCACACAGAGTGAGCAGGCTAAAAAGCAAAACGAAATGGCCGAGCGATTGGTGCGGGTAGAGACGAAGGTCGACCAACTCAATCCAGATGTCGGCCCGGCGATAAATAGGAATGGAGCGAGCCGATGAAACGACTACTCTTAACCATCTTGGTGGTGTCAACAATATGGTCATCCGCGCGCGCGGCCCTTGTTGTTTTTGGTGATACCACCGGGGGCGGTACACCCGTCGCTCTTGGTCGCGCCGTTACTTACCCAAGATGGGGTGGAACGATGGGCGGGTCGGGAACGATCACGATGGACAGTATCATCTTTTGGGCGCATGACAATTCGGATGGGCTGGACACGGTGCGGGTCTGCTTTTATGACGACGCCGGGGGCGTATCTCCGAACGTCAGAAAGTCGGTTGATACAATCATCGTGTCCGGTGGAACGCTCACTCGATACAAGAAAACACCCGCGGCAACAATCACGGCCACAGCCGGATCGATTTACTGGTTCGCGCTTCAAGAGCCACTTGGAAATACGAGCGCGGTCTACAAGGTCGGACTAAATACCACTTCTCATGCGAGCGCGGCCTATAAGTCCTACCCGATTGAAATACCGAATCCATGGGGAACATACACAGACGGCGGCTCACTGGCGACGTTTCAACTTGCCTACTATGGGCACGACTCCGGTGGTGGGGGAAGTCCCGCTCCAAGCTCCAAGAATGTGCTTATCAGGAAACTATCTCAACTACTGGCGCCGAATTGGGATTGGTGGTGGTGCTGATGAAAAAGCTCGCACTGCTCATTCTCCTACTCCCGGTCATGGCCTTCGCTCAGATGCCGGGTAGTTTCCTGACACCAAGAAATGCGGGTGTCCGCCATGCGATAATCTTCTATGCGGGTGATGCTACGGGCGCGAATTTCGCGGCAAGACATTATGATCTGATTATCGGTGCGGGTGGTGGGTACAAGGCCACTATGAAGGCGATCAATCCAAATCTCAAGGTGATAGAATACCTCACCATGTCAACACTTAGGGACAATGACACTGTGTCTATGCGGGCGTGGTGCAATGCAAAGATAGCTGGTGGTGGGAGTGCGTCATACTACAATTACGACTCAATGTTCCTCTGGACGACTGCCGCTATGGATTTGCGATTTGTTGACCCCCGTAATGGTACAGTCTACACCAAAAGCATTGGGGCTGGCACTCACGTTCAAACTAACACTTGGGCATCGTGGCGCGAAGCCCTTGACATGACATTCCCGGCATCACGCGATTGGCTGATCTACAAGACGATGGCGGCGACGAGGACGAGTCTCACTGACGGTATTATGCAGGACGAGGCGTATGACCTGTTTGATGTGAAGTGGGGTATGTCTGGAAGCGCACAGTGGCCGAACCAACTCGTAGGGCATATCACAAATAGTGGCCCCGATCATCTTGATGTAAATAGGTGGGATCACATAAACCCAGCGACCGGATTACGTTGGAGAACGGGCGAGGTGCTGGACTCTCTATGGAGATGCAAGTTGGTATGGATGGGTGCGCTTGGTGACTCGCTCAATAACAATTCCAAGTTCATGATGACCAACATGGCCGCGTATGGGATTATGGGCCTTGACGATATTGCCCAGACCCCATGCTATCACCAATCAAACTGCAACGACGGTCTTTCCACATACACAGGCCCGACCGATAACGTGCTCGATGCTAAGTTACACCAAGTCGGAGTCCTATATGGTGAGGGGATGCTAATGAGTCCACAGAAGCCAGATTATATGCCCGACTCTTGGCGGTTCATGGATTCACTTGGAACGGTTGCGGCGTGGTCTGGTGGATATGCGGCCTTTTGGTACTACATCCCCGACGTTTCAGTCACGACTTACGGGATTCCCCGTACACAGATGTATAACTATTGTAGTTATCTGATGGCGCAGAACCCCTCTAACTGCTACTACTTTGTTAAGCAATCCATAAGCTCTCACCACAATTCCAACGATTACTACGGTGTTGGCTATCCGACAAGAACGTCCGGAAGCATGAGCGACACGCTCCTATCATGGTGTGGGGCGTATGGCGTAGATATTGGATCACCAGCAGGGTTTAGATCGTTGGTCACCGCCGGGGTTTGGAAGCGTCAGTATACGAAAGGAATAGTGGTTTGGAATAACACGGGTGGAACGGCGACCGTTGCGCTGGGTGGAACTTATGCCCCCGTTGCTTCTGACGGGACATTGGGCGCAGGCGTGACGACTACAAACATCCCATCTATTACCGGCCAGATATTTGTTTCAACGACGATCAAGCCGATCATTACGTCATCTACTCCCACGGTTGTAGAGGGGAATAATCTCACCTTCAACGTGACAACCGATTCGATCCCAACTCAAAACATCATTTTCAATTATGCCGCCACAAGTGGATCGGCGACGAGTGGGGCATCATGCACGGCTGGGGTTGACTTTATCTTAAAGTCTGGAACCGATACAATCCTCGCTGGGCAAACGTCCAAGAGCATCACAGTTGCAACCTGTGACGATGGCACGGCGGAGTCCAGTGAGACCATTACGTTCACCTTGTCAAACGTAACACCAATTACGGTGCTCACTGTCACCCCGTCATCTGGAACGATCACGGACAACGATACAACCACTGCCATAGTTTCCACGCCACCATCTGCGACCGAAGGGCAACAGCTTGCTTTCGTTGTCACTCGGTCCTCGAATGTCGGCGCCTACACAATCACATATCGGACAAATGACGGCACAGCACAAGCGCCCGGAGATTATGTCGCGCAAACAACCGGGCAACTTACTATCCCGGATGGCTCTTTTAGTGGCACAATTTTCATCCTGACAAACACCGATGCTGTCGCGGAACCTACGGAGAATATGTCGGTCACACTCCTGACTGTTTCAAAGGGCACGATCACAAATGCAACCTGTCAGGGAAACATCCTCGACGGCACCACACCGCCATCGAATGCAAACGAGAAAAAGTTAAAGTTGAAAAAAGGATAGGAGCGATTCAATGAAAAGGATTTCTGTGCTCATGAATATCAAAGTTTTGATATTCCTACTGATTGCAGGGGCCGTCCATGCGGAGGGGCCATACTACCATACTCTTGGAACACGGCTCAATCTCCCGGCTAATCTCGGCCTTGACACGCTTGGTCGGATCGTCTATCCCGACTCGATCACCGTGTTTGTCAAGAGGCAGGACGCGCTGACTCCAACGGCATATAGACGGTGGACATCACTCGCCGCCGCCTGCACTCCCACGGGAACGCTACCAACGGGCGCGGGATGGTTTGATACCGTTACCACAACGAGCGAAACGTATGGATCTCTGACGATGAACGTCTGGTCGGATTCTCTCGGTCCTGTTGGATATACCTACAACGTCGACATCCGATCATGGTACAAGCAGGGGTCTGTCGCTGCCCAACCATTTCCAAGGATGCACACGGTAGTTCTTACTTCTACCGACATGATTACCCAGCTCGCTAATAAGCTGGACTCGGCGATTGTTCGGCGTATGGCGGACTCGTCAATCCGAACGCTCACTATCACCGCCGACTCGCTGATGAAGTTAATTAATGTCTATCAGGGGTTGAACATCTGTGCGATCGGGAACGGTTCCACGACAACCAGTGTGGTGACGACTCTCACACAGTCCACAACAGACTTTTGGAAATACAAATCTCTCTGCATGATCCGCGGAACTCTCGCCGGACAGACCAGAGAGATCACCGCTTACAACGGAACCACTAAGACGTTCACCACAACGGCATTCACGTCGGCTCCGTCCTCTGGTGATACGGGTATCCTTATTCCTGGCGCGGCGAGTGGCACAACCAGCGGGAATGTAACGGTCGGGGGGTACGCCTCTGGTCAAGACCCGGCGACTCTGATCTTGGGCGCGGCATCATCCTCTTGGAATACATTGAACACGATTGGCTATCTACTGAACTACGCTGGCACGGCGTCAAATTGGCTTGGCCGTTCTGATCTTGGTATCTCGACTGACACGGTGAACGATGCCAGCGCATCCACTACTCAGTTTATAGGAAAGGTCTCGGTTACAGGAACAGACTTCTGGAAAGACAAAGCGATAGTGATGACCAGCGGCACACTCGCGCTTTGTACTCGAAGGGTGACGGCGTACAATTACGCGACAAAGACTTATACTGTCGACGCTTTCCCTTCCGCTCCGGCCAATGGCGTGACGTTTATACTTGTTCCGGTTGGTTCCTCGCAATCAATCGCTTCGGTGACTGTCAACGGGTACACCTCTGGCAACGCACCGGAAGAACGATTACTCACAACCCCAACCAACAAACTTGCCACCGATGCAAGCGGGCGCGTCAACGTCGGGTCTTGGCGAGATGTGTCCGTCGCGGCCCCCATGACAGGCGGATATCCGAAGGTTGACATTTACGCCCAGCGCGGATTTGGGCCGCTACCAACACCGACGCTTTCGGGCGGTGATTATATCCCCGATGTCTACAATCTCCGAAACAATGTGCTTGGAAATCTAAACGGTACGATTGGCGGAATAGCTCCAAACGGAATTTCGGAGCAATCATACCAGACCGGCGCCCTTAGTGCGCGGGTTATCAATCCTCTGGCATTCGACTCCGGCTCATTCACTAACGCCTTTATCGACAAGTTGATTGACCGGCTCTTTAGCTCAGACACGACAACGCACACCCCAACATGGTTCGCCGCTAAGAAAATGGGTGGACTGATGTCGCAGACTGGCGCTCAGACTATCGATTCAGGTGTTGTTGCGCGTATCGTGTGGGGTATTGTCACAGGGATTAAAAAGACGGCGAACAATACTGATACCTCGACAGTCGCACAGCGCACGGTCTCCGGTCTCTCTGTCACAATCGACTCGGCTCAAATCAGTCGAATTGTCAAGCGTGTTGTGTGGGGTATCGCGTCCGGTTCAGGATCGGATTCCACGACGGCCGCCCAGAGGGTGATTTCTTTCGATCAACAGAGCTTAGTCAACGCGGTTTGGAACGAGTTAAAGGCCGGTCACTCGACTGCGGGCACTTTCGGCTACCTACTCGACGCCCGTGTGTCCTCGGTCTCCGGTGCTTCCGGTAACGGTGCATATAGTTGGGATGTATACCTTGTTGACACTTCAGCCACGCCCGACTCGGTTATCAATAACGCTCAGGTATGGGTTACCAACTCAGCACAGAACACACAGCCATATTTCGCGCTCACGGACAATACAGGCAAAGCGCATTTCCAAATCAACGCCGGTACCTGGGTGACTTTCACGACCGAACCGGGATTCGCACAGGCGGTCCGCGCCTTCTCAATGTCTGCGAGTGGTGTTGATACTCTGAAACTGTACAGAGGGAACACCGGCCGCTCGACGCTGGCTTTCTACAACGCGAAGTCCGCTGGCCTAACCTACGCGAGTGCATCGGTGACGATTGAATTGGTCTCTGTCCACGACTCACTCTTGATGGTCGGTGATACCGTGATTGCCTCGAATGGCAAGGGTTATGTCACGGCGTACACGAACAATCAGGGACAGGCGACGATTCCACTCTATCCCAACTCGGTCTTCACAAACGACTCGACCTATTATCGGGCCACGGTGAAAGACAACAAACGGGGAACGGTGGTCGATCAATTCAGATTCAGAATGCCCGCCGGGTTTGCGACTGTGTGGCTCAAGGATGTCACGCGGTGGAGGGATAGATGACATGGCGACTTTTCTGATCGCCCATAAAGCGCTCGACCCGTTAGAGGGTGGATATGGAAACTCCCCAACCGACAAGGGCGGGGAGACCATCTTCGGAATTGCGAGAAACTACCATCCCGAATGGGAGGGTTGGCCGATTCTCGACATATTGAAAACGCAACCGGACTTCCCGAATTGCGCCAATCACAACCCACAGCTAATCAGTATGGCGGGGAGATTTATAAAGGAACACTTTTGGGATCCAATGCGCTTGGACGATTTCGCCTCGCAGGAACTCGCCAACTATCTCTATGAGGGTGTGGTCAACTTCGGATTCGGCTCAGATGTAAATCCGCGAATCCCTCATTGGCTACAGGAAGCCCTAAACGAATTGGGGGCGCTGATTTCTGTCGATGGTAAGATCGGGCCGACTACTCTCGCGGCGCTGAAAGCCGTCGCGGGGACTCGCGTCACACAGCAATTCGTAATCTATGCGATTGAACACAGGCGTGTAAAGCACCGACTGAAACGATTCAAAGAAGACAAGACACAACTTGAAAAAGCGGTCTCATGGTTGAGCCGAGATACGAGGACGCCATGCTGAAAAAACTCTTTTGGAATTGTGTGATCGGGGCGGCACACCTGATCCCCGCAGGGTTCTACAAATCCGAGGCGCTGAACTATCTGCGCTATCGGAGGGACTTTCCGAAGCGACCGACCGACGGGCCGAAAGCAATCCCGACCGAACCGCCGGAAGTTATTCCACCGACTCAGAAGTTTATCGATCACGGGCCGGGGGATCGGGCTTACAAGCGGAGAAACGGGAGCGAATGAGGCGCAAGAAACTCAAGCTCCCGGTTGTCGGCGACATCGTTGAGGTGAAATGGTACGACGCCTCGACGCTCGATGAGTGGACGAAGCTCAAAGAGATCGATCCGAATTTGCAACCGACGTACACCTACGGAATTGTCTCCGATGTCAACGAGACAGAGACGGCTATCACGGACACAATTACCATCGCCGGATCGATTGTCCCCGGCACACAGACGGTTGCTCAGTTTATTAGCATCCCAAATGCGACTATCGAATTCATCAACGTACTCGAACAACGATCTGAACTCATTACCTCAGAGGACGAAGATGCCTGAACTCACTCACTACCTACCCTCTGCACTCTCTGATATGTCCAAGCTAATAGAACACGGCGCGACTACACACCCGCACGACATGGAGTGGCAAGATCATCCGGTCGAGATTCACCTTGAACATTTGAAACAGCACTTCACGGAGTTTGTCTCCGGCAACACCATAGACAAAGACAGTGGAATGAGCCAACTGGTTCACGTTTTCACGCGGGCCGGAATGGCGCTGGAAGT
>JBGAWZ010000026.1:0-10689 GCA_044227335.1 Candidatus Zixiibacteriota bacterium
TGGTTTATCAATGATCTGTCGCGCGGTGCCTCCGGATTCACCGATCCGTATATGATTCTTGTGGTGCTGATGATTGGTGCGCAGTTTCTGTCATCGTACGTTACTATGTCGGCCAATCCCCAGAACAAAATGCTCGTCTATCTGATGCCGCTTTTGATGGGCTTCATCTTCTATAAATTCGCGGCAGGACTGGTCCTGTACTGGACCGCATTTTCAGTTCTCTCGATTGTCGACTATTATATTTTCCGTCGCACGAAAAATACCGACGTGCAAATTGTCGGATCATGAACGGACGGCGATCACTTGGGGAAACGCACGACACCATAGCCGCCATCATCACGCCTCCGGGCGAGGGTGGCGTTGCGGCAATTCGCGTGGCCGGTCCGCGCGCGCAAGAAATTCTCCTGCAGTTTTTCCGTCCTCGAAATTCATCGCAGAAAACGGCGACCCCGTTTGTCATGCGCTTGGGCGTTTTTCAATCACTATCGAATGAAATGATCGACGAAGTGCTGGCGGTCTATATGCCGGCTGGCCACTCCTACACCGGTCTTGAGCAGATTGAGATCTTCTGCCACGGCGGCAGAGCGGTCACTCAAAACATTCTGGCTCTGATACTCAGCGCACATGTCCGTTCAGCCGAACCGGGTGAATTCACGCGATTGGCGTTTGAGAACGGCCGTATCGATTTGGCCAAGGCTGAAGCGGTCGCAGAGATGATCTCTGCCCAAACCAGGGCTTCGCTTTGGGCCAGCCGGGAGCATTTGCTCGGCCGCTATTCGGAACATATTGATTCTCTTCGTGAGAGCTTACTTGTTGTCTTGTCTGAAGTTGAGGCCGGAATAGACTTCAGCGACGATGCTCCCGAGGTGCGCGGAGATGCGTCAGCTCGCGTGGCGGCCATAGACCGGGCGATTGAACAAATTACACTGCTAGTAGAATCGTACGAGGGCGGACGGATCATCGACGAAGGATTCACTATCGCCATCGGCGGTCGCCCCAACGCCGGCAAATCCTCGCTTTTTAATCTCCTCCTTCGTCAAGAACGGGCGCTTGTCACCGCCACACCAGGCACGACCCGTGACTATCTCACCGAGCAAATTGACCTGGGCGGATATCTTGTCAATCTTGTCGACACCGCCGGAATTCGCCCAGGCGGCGGCAAAATCGAACGCGCCGGCCAGAAAAAAGCGCATGAGATCATTGCCAAAGCCGATTTGCTAGTCTGGTTGGTTGACCTATCTAGCCGAGGATGGAAAAAGGCACTCATAGACGATATGAGCGGGCGCAAAGTCCGAAATATCCTAATACTAGGCAACAAATTAGACATAGCAAAGAAAACCGAAAGCAAGCATGTCGGCATGGTCGATCTGGCGATCTCCTGCAAGACTTCAACTGGACTAGATAAATTCAGAGCCGAATTAATACGCCGTATCGAGCAAAATCTCCCCGACAAAACCTCTGGGCTAATCGTGACCTCGCATCGCCATAAGCAGAAACTCGCCAGCAGTCTCCGCCATCTGAAGTCCGCCCGGCGAAAATTGGTCGCGTCGGTCTCCGGGGAGCTGATCGCCTTTGATCTCCGGCACGCGGTAACCGCCCTTGCCGAAATTACCGGAAAGGTCTATACGGAGCAGGTTCTTGGTCGTATATTCTCAAAGTTCTGTATCGGCAAATAAGCCGCCCGCCATGTTTCACGTGAAACCCGGCAGCGCCGGGGGCTGGGGCCTTCGGCGAATTGGATTGAGAGCAGATGTTGAGATTGAGGCCGGAGCTTACTAGTGGGGATATTATAGGCCCTGAAGGCCGGGCCTTCGGCGCCCGTTGCACGGGTGGCTTGGGGCTTCGCCGCTTTGTATGGGACCGAATTTTTGAGATCGAGCAATGAGTAGAGATTTTGACATAATTGTAATTGGCGGTGGACATGCCGGTGTCGAGGCGGCTCTGGCGGCGGTTCGCATGCGCCAAACCGCGGCGATCGTTACCATGGAAGCCAGTAAATTGGCACTGATGTCCTGCAATCCCGCGATCGGCGGTATCGGCAAGTCTCAGTTAGTCAAAGAGGTCGACGCTCTCGGTGGATTGATGGGAGTGGCCACTGATGCCACTGGAATCCAGTTCCGGCGGCTCAATCTCTCCCGCGGACCAGCCGTTTGGTCTACCCGAGCTCAAGCCGACCGAATCAAGTACAACGACTTCGTAGTTGAGTTCGTGTCACGACAAAAGGGGCTTGAAATCATAGTGTCGCTCGCCGGCGAAATTGTCGTTGAGAATGGAAAGGTCGTTGGTGTCCGAACCGAGGCGGGCGAACTGATCTCCGGCAAGGCAGTCGTGGTCGCCACTGGGACATTTTTGGGCGGGCTAATTCACATAGGCAAAACTCAAATCAAAGCCGGCCGGATTGGCGAAAAGGCCGCCTACAAATTGTCCGACTCTTTTGCGTCGCTCGGGTTCGAGCTTGGACGCCTGAAAACCGGAACCCCCCCTCGTCTGGACGGCAAAACAATTGATTGGGACACGTGCGAGGTCCAGCCAGGTGAGTATCCAATCCCTTTCTTCTCATCTCGATCTTCTCGCCCGCCATTCAACCAGACGCCTTGTTACCTGACTAATACCTCCCCTGCGACCAAAGCCGTTGTTCTCGCCCACAAAGAAGAGTCACCGATCTTTTCAGGCCAGATAAATTCTCGCGGTCCAAGGTATTGCCCGTCGATCGAGGACAAGTTCTTTCGCTTTGCCGACAAGCCCTCTCACCAGATTTTTCTGGAGCCGGAAGGCAACGGCACCGACGAGGTCTACCCAAACGGTTTCTCTACGGCCCTACCCGAAGAAGTTCAGCGACGGGCAATTCAGACTGTGGTCGGACTTGAAAAAGTCGAGATCACCCGCCCCGGTTACGCGGTCGAATACGACTACTGTCCGTCACACCAGATCAAACCCTCCCTTGAAACCCGCCGAATCGCCGGCCTATTCTTCGCCGGCCAGATCAATGGAACGTCTGGGTATGAGGAAGCGGCCGCCCAAGGGATCATGGCAGGAATCAATGCTTCGCTGTACACGCTCGGTGAACCTCCGTTCGTTCTGGACAGGTCCGAAGCGTACATCGGCGTGATGATCGATGACCTGGTAACGCGTTCTATCACAGAACCATACCGGATGTTCACCTCGCGCGCCGAATACCGTCTTGCCCTCCGCGAAGACAACGCCCGCGACCGACTTTATCAGCACGCCCGTCGGCTTGGTCTGGTTGACAAATCAGTGCTCGATCTCTTTTCTGGCCTTTCCTCCGAAACCGAAAGACTGGTCACACAGCTTGCGAAGTTGCGAATCAAAGTCGGCGACCTGAATGGAATTGGAGAGCGGATCGCCCGGAAAGAGTCAGTTTCGCTAACTGAACTGATCAAACGACCGGATATCGAGATGTCTGAGCTATTGCCGGTGCTTTCAACTCACGAAGGACTTAGTGCGTTTTCAACTGAGGCGGTCGAACGAGCCGCGATTCAGGTGCGGTATCAAGGATATGTCGACAAACAGTCGCGCGAAATAGCCCAGTTCAAACGGCAAGAGCACGAGACTATCTCCGATGATTTCGACTACACACAGCTCCGGGGGTTGAAAATTGAGGCGCGGGAAAAACTGGCCCGCTATCGTCCGGTCTCGATTGGCCAGGCCAGCCGAATCGAGGGTGTGACCCCAAGCGACTTGGCGGTAGTATCAGTCTATCTGAAACGTCACAAGGCGCGGGTCTGATGTCGCACGTCACACCAGTTGCATTTGATATCGACTCCTTGCTCACACAGTTCAATGCCGACCAATGGCTTGACGGGTATTGGAAAACACTCCATGCCGAGAACCAGAAGGTCAACTTAGTTTCACGTGAAACTACCGCCGAGAAATTTCGTCGTATTGTCGCCGAAGCGCTCGTTCCGTTCGCACAGTTGACACCAACAGACGGACGCTACCTCGATATCGGCTCCGGGGGAGGTATACCGGCGATTCCGCTCATCCTTTCCGGTCTGACAAGCGGACCGGCCACACTCTATGAACGGACCAAGAAGAAAGCGCTCGCCCTCGAGCGGATCTGTACTCAACTGAGAATTTCCGGATGCGACATTGTCGCCGAATCGTTCGGTGAATTTCCACGCAGAGACAAATTCGATCTTGTCACCCTTTCCTGGGTGACGCTCACGCCGGATCTCTTTCGCTCGATCGAAAGAGTCATGGCCCCCGATTCCAAGCTGATCTATTACAGCAAACCGACCTTCGAAATCCCCGGCCACAAAGTCTCAATCTTCAGTTATTCACAAGCCCTTGCAGATATTCACAAGTACTTCAGTATCATCACGAAATAATACGTCAACCGACGTCATTTTTAGGTTGTTTTCAGCACGATAGCGGTTTAGACTGTCGTAGTCGCTATTCACAATGAGACAGGAGTCCAAGTGGCACGTATTATTGCAGTAACGAATCAAAAAGGTGGGGTGGGAAAGACCACTACGGCCGTCAATCTCTCTTCCTGTCTGGCGGCCGCCGAGAAGAAGACTCTTCTGATTGATATGGATCCACAGGCCAACTCGACTTCCGGGGTCGGCCTTGATAAACACGCGGTCACCAAATCAATCTACGACGCCCTGATCGGTCAGGCGACCTTGGATGAAATAATGTTGCCATCGGCGCTCGAATATCTGAAAGTAGCGCCGTCGTCGATTCAGCTGGTCGGCGCCGAGGTCGAGCTTGTTAATGTCATTTCGCGCGAAACGCGCTTAAAGCAGGCCGTGGCAACAATAGTAGATACATTCGACTATGTTATTATCGATTGCCCGCCGTCGCTCGGATTACTAACGGTGAACACACTCACCGCCGCGCATTCGGTGATCATTCCGATTCAGTGTGAGTACTACGCGCTTGAAGGTCTTGGACAGTTGATGAACACGATCAAGCTGGTTCAGAAACATCTGAATCCGTCGCTTGAAATCGAAGGTGTTCTGCTCACCATGTTTGACAGTCGATTGAATCTGTCGCGTCAGGTCTCCGACGAAGTCCGCAAGCATTTTGATAACAAAGTTTACTCCACGGTAATTACCCGCAATGTGCGACTGTCCGAGGCGCCATCATTTGGTAAGCCGATTATTCTGTACGATATCATGTCGACCGGCGCGGAGAACTATATGGCGCTCACAAAAGAGGTGCTGGCCCGATGACAAAATTGGTTTTAGGTAAAGGACTCGGCGCTCTGATTCCAAGCGAGTCCGGCACGGCGGAAGTTGCCGAAAAATATTTTACTCTGCCGCTGGATCAGATTTCACCGAATCCTCAGCAACCCCGTCGTGCCTTTGACGACACCGCACTGACCGAACTGGCTTCCTCATTGAAATCCGACGGTCTTCTGCAACCGTTAGTAGTACGTCAAACCGGCGACCGATACACACTCATAGCCGGCGAACGCCGTTTTCGCGCGGCGCGTCTGGCCGGACTGACCGAAGTACCGGTGGTGATGATAGAACATGTCGACAACGCCCGAATGCTCGAATTGGCGTTGGTTGAAAATATCCATCGCGAAGATCTCAATCCGATCGAATTGGCTGATGCGGTGCAAAAATTGATGACCGCCTGCAATCTGACTCAGGATGCGGTTGCCACCAAACTGGGCAAATCGCGCGTGGCGATCACCAATACTCTTCGTCTGCTCAATCTGCCTGCGTCGATTCAAATGCTCGTTCGCGACGGCAAACTGAGTGAGGGTCACGCCCGCGCCATGATGGCGCTCGACTCCGAGACCTCGATGCTGGCTATGGCCGATCAGATTATGAATCAGTCGCTTTCGGTGCGCGAGGTCGAACACCAGACTCGCCACACCCGCAAAAGGCGACTGCAGGTCAAACGGAAGCATCCTGAGCTTGCCGATATGGAAGCGTTTTTGAAGCAGACACTTGGGACATCAGTGAAGATATTGCCGGGCCTTCGCAAGGGACGGATAGAGATCGAATATTACGGTGAGGATGATCTCGGACGATTGTGGGACTTGTTTAAGAAAATGAACGTATAACGAGCGATGAGCAAGCCCAAGTATGTCACAATCATGGTCATCCCCGATGGCGCCGAGGTCCAGCAGGGATGGCGGGTGCCGCGCTGGTCGCTTTGGGCGGCCCTGGGCACGCTCGGAATCATTTTAGCTGGCATTACGTTGTTTTTTATATTTTATGGATCAATGGCCTCGCGCGCCGCTACCACCGAGCGGGTGCAGGCCGAAAACACAGCACTTTTGCGATATAGATACAAAGTGCTTCTGCTTGAGGAAAATTTGAAAGAAGTGCGGACAGTGGTGACCCGATTGACCAGATTGGCGGGAGTAGACTACCAGTTTCCTGAGGTGCCGACCGACTCGCAGATCAGTGCAGTGGTGTCGCGCGCGGCGGAAACAGGTGACACCATCTCGCTTTGGACCAGTCGTGAATTGGATGTCCCCGCCGGATTTCCGGTTAAGGGGTATGTCACGCAACAATTCTCAATGACGGACCCAACCAAACTTCATCCGGGCGTCGATATCGCCTGCGCGGTCGGAACACCGGTGACCGCAACTGCCTCGGGTGATGTGATCTTCGCGGGATTCGATTCCACATATGGCAAAATGCTCGTGATCCGGCACAATGATAGTATTGCAACCGTATATGGACATAACGATTCACTGTTGGTATCGCGAGGGGAACGGGTAACGGCGGGAGAAATTGTGGCACATTCCGGAAACACCGGGGTGTCAACCGCCCCGCATCTGCATTATGAAGTCCGGCTGAACGGAAAATCAGTCAACCCAGGGGAACAGTCGCATGATAAAGAAGACAATAATTAACAGTATCACCGAAGCAGGTGGAAGTACTATGAACACAATCATCGGAAAAGACACCATCATTACGGGCACCCTTGATGTAAAGGGTGCAGTGCGCGTCGACGGCACAGTCAAAGGAAAGCTCTTGTGCAACGACTGTGTGACGATCGGATCGACTGGTCTGGTCGAGGCCGACATTGAGGCCGCCACGGCCGTCGTTGCCGGACGGTTGGTCGGCAATATCCTTTCGGCTGAAAAGATCGAACTTCAGGCCAAGTGTGAGATGGAAGGGGATATAAAGACCAAGTCGTTGGTTATCGAGCAGGGAGCGGCCTTTACCGGTTCTTGTAACATGAAGGGCGGCACCCCGAATCTTGGTTTCCTGGCTCCGGAAGAGCGAAAGTTTGAGACCGCCCAACAGGCCGAGAAAAAGAAATTGCCGTTTTGATTTTTCACCTTCTGTGGACAAGCGGGTGAATTTGTGGACAATCTTGTAACCCGTTGCTATCGAATGAGATGGTTGTCGAGACGTGGACCTGTCAAGCCCGTTTATCCACACTGGGGAGGAGAAGCTAAGAGCTTTTGTAACTTTCAGTTATGAATGCTCGTGTAAGTAACGGATGACTTGTATTTCGACGGCTCCTAAAATAGTGTAAGATTCAGCAGGTGGTACACACCTGCTGATTTTGTCTTAGGACAAGCCGCTAATTCTGATCGCGAAAACTGGCCGAGCGTGTACAACGGTCTAAACATCTTTCCAATTGCACGGTCCGGAGGGACTCATGTCGTCTGCTGATTCAAAATCTGATCTGTTTGCTGTCGAACAACTTCACACCGCACATACAAAGATTCGTTCCGAAATCGGCAAAGTAATCATTGGGCAGGACAAAGTTGTGGAACAGCTTTTGATTTCACTGTTGTCCTCGGGTCATTGCCTGTTGGTTGGTGTGCCGGGACTGGCCAAGACTCTCTTGATCTCGACTTTAGCGCGCGTACTCAACTTGAAATTCAGCCGGATTCAGTTTACTCCCGATCTGATGCCCTCGGATATTACCGGCACAGAAATCATCGAAGAAGATCACACCACCGGTAAACGTCAGTTCCGCTTTGTCAAAGGACCGGTCTTTGCCAATATTATTCTGGCCGACGAAATAAATCGAACCCCTCCCAAAACACAGGCGGCGCTCCTGCAGGCAATGCAGGAGCATGAGGTGACGGCCGGCGGCGACACACACAAACTCGACGAACCATTTTTTGTCCTGGCCACACAGAATCCAATCGAGCAGGAAGGAACATACCCACTTCCTGAGGCGCAACTTGACCGGTTCATGTTTAGCGTATACGTCGATTACCCCGACGCCGGCGAAGAGCAACGGATTGTGAAATCGACCACAGCGGTGCAAACACACGAACTGGCGCGAGTGCTATCGGCACAGGAAATTGTCGCGTTCCAACAATTGGTGAGGCGTGTGCCGGTTTCAGATCACTTGATTGAATATGCAGTTGATCTGGTGCGCGCCACGCGACCAAAAGAAAACGGCGCACCGGAGTTTGTCCGGAACTGGGTGAACTGGGGAGCCGGACCGCGAGCATCGCAATATCTGATTCTGGCGGCGAAGGCCAAATCGATTTTGGAAGGACGCCCGACACCGGGCCCCGAAGACGTCCGCTTTGCGGCGTATCCGGTCCTCCGACATCGCATAGTCACCTCGTTTAACGCCGAGGCCGACGGTGTCGACACAATGGAGATCATCAAGCGGATACTGGAATCAGTGAAGGAGCGGAAATAGGGCTCAGAGTCTCTCGTGCCCGTCAATAAATTGTCATCGCGAGCTCAGCGTAGCAATCTCTCTTCGGTGACCAACTGAGCGACTGAAACGAGATTGCTTCGTCGAAGACTCCTCGCAATGACGATGAGTAAAGATTCGCGTGTGTAAAACAATGTCAGAGATATTTGCAACATTCCAACTTCGCAATTTGCCGGCGTACGCCAAGACGTTCGTCGGTATTTTCACGGTCCTGATGCTGTGTGTCTGCGTATGGGCGGCGTGGATTTACACTGCTCGCTATGGGAAAGTCGATACCAATAATTTGCCGGCGTATTTGCAGAAAAGCGATCTCAAGGCCGATATCGACGAGTTGAATAATGATTCGGACGCGGTTATGGCGCCAGTCTGGGGAGACTCCACCGCCGGCGAGGAGCGTCCGATTGACTCTACCACTATAGAAGCGATCAAAAGCAAAGCAACGAAAGACGCAAAGAAATCCAGCACCGACCCCGATGAGGATCTTGGTCTGGCCCACACGCATATCAACGGTCAGGCGCTTTTGTACTTTGCGCTTGGTTTGGTGTTTCTGTTTTCATCCGCGACTTCGAAAACGAAGAAAATTATCTACTGGGCTTTTGGTGTGCTGGTGGTAACACACAATCTGGGCCTCTCGTTTAGATCATGCGGAGGAGCGTGGGGGGATATTCTGGCGGTCAGCGGGGTCGGCATTCTCCTGCTAATTGCATACATGTCGTTTGTCATCTTCTCTGACCTGATTAAGTCTCCTGTGAGTCAAACATGATGGCAGACCATCGCAAATATCTCCAGCCCGACACTGTCTCCAAACTCAAAGGGATGGAACTGCGTGCCCGCATGGTGGTGGAAGGATTCATTGCCGGGCTACACAAGTCGCCCTATCACGGTTTCTCAGTCGAATTCGCCGAACATCGGCAGTATATGCCGGGTGACAACATTCGCTCGGTCGATTGGAAAGTATTTGCCAAGACGGATAAATTCTTCATCAAGCAATTTGAAGAAGAAACCAATCTCAAAGGGTATCTTCTGCTCGATTGCTCGGCCTCAATGGCGTATCAATCGGGGGATCGCATTTCGAAATTTGACTATGCCGGGCTGTTGTCCGGTGCGCTGTCGTATATGATGCTTCGCCAGCGTGACGCGGTGGGGCTGGTAACCTACGACCAGAGAATTCGCAAGTATATTCCGCCGCGCTCAAAATCGGGGCACCTGCATGTCTTACTCAACGAAATTTCAACTCAGCGGCCAAGCAACCTGACCGATGTTTCCGTGGCACTTCATGAAATGGCGGAGCGGATAAAGCGTCGCGGGCTGGTAGTGATTATGTCCGACCTGCTGGACGAAGCGGATAAGATCATCTCCGGGCTAAAACATTTCCGCCACAACAAGCATGAAGTCATTGTCTTTCACATTCTCGACCCACGCGAACGTGATTTCGCGTTTGGCGGCGAGGCGGCGTTCAAAGATATGGAGACCGGCGAAGAGTTGACGACTCTGCCGTTTCAAATCAAGAAGGATTTCGCCGCGCAGGTGAAGGCGTTTTCAGAGCAGATTGCCTCGGCCTGCCGGCAATCGGATATCGACTATCATCTGATCGATACGTCTACCCCGTTCGACAAAGCGCTGTATGCGTTTCTGGCCAAGCGGGAGCGGTTGTATTGAAGGGACTCGGTTACTTATGAAATGGATCACACGTTCGCACGTGCATGTCGACCGAGTGGCGTGCCCCTGGTTGATCAGCCGATTCGTTGATTCGGAAGCAGAATTTCTGTTTGTCCCAAAAAGTCAGGTCATGGAAGTCGCCAAGCGCGAAAATGCGATTCCATTCGACGTCCCCGATGTCGAACTCGGACATCACGGCGACGATTGTTCGTTTGATTCAATAATCAAGAAATACGGTCTGACGGATAAGGCGCTGTTGCGGTTAGCCAAAATCGTTAATGCCGCCGACACAGACCGGCTATCAGCTGATCCGCTTGCGGCAGGATTTGAGGCAATTGCGACCGGGTATTCGATCAGGTTTCCGGATGATCACGAAAACCTCAGCCGGCAATTCGAAGTCTA
>JBGAWZ010000472.1:0-2314 GCA_044227335.1 Candidatus Zixiibacteriota bacterium
AGACGAGCACAAAGTAATAAGAGAGGCGGCTCAGCGAGACATTGGTGCGTAACCAGCTAAATATCTGCGGGCTCTACGAGACGACTTCCGCAACTGGGTAGTATCTGTAGCCTAATCAAATTTGAGATTCACATGATGCCAAAGGTCTGAATCCCGCCCCCAGCGGCGGGGTCTTTTCATTAACCTATATAGTCCGTTGGCGTCCCTCCTCGCGTGATACGGACCCTGCCAACAATTTCGATCCGCGTATGTCACTGCACTCCAACTTGTTCCATTGGCACAAGGATCATCCCAATGTATTCCTTGAGAAAAATTTCTCAATTTCCGCTTGACTCTGCCGATCAAAATAATAGATTAGCAGACAGAAGAGTCTTAAATCGGAAATAATCTATGTTGTTTTCAAAAGGCTGTACCTACGCAATTCGCGCCTCGCTTCTTGTCACTCTGAAAGAGACCGAGGAGCAGCGCAAATTCATTCCCATCCGGGAACTGGCGGACGAGCTAAGCTTGTCGTTTCACTTCTTGACCAAGATCATGCAGTCGCTGACCGAAGCGCGAATCATCGATTCGTTCCGGGGTCCCAATGGTGGAGTCGGACTCGCCAAGGCCGCACGCGACATCTCTCTTTTGGATATTGTGGCGGCCGTTGATGGCATGTCACTTTTTCAGGACTGCGCCCTTGGTCTCCCCGGTTGTGGCGACACGACTCCCTGCCCTTTGCACGAAAGCTGGGCGAAACGCCGGGAAGAACTCCGAAGGATGCTCGCAAAAACCAGTCTTGCCACCCTTGCTAAAGACATTCGTAACGGCTCAATTCGAAACTGAATGTTTGATGAGTACAACTGTGAACCATGTCTTATCGACATATTTAAGATATAAGACTCCGCAATCTTATTATAAGATACTCAACGGAGCATTACAGGGCACTTTCAAAAACCCACAATTTCAGAGGAATACCTGATATGAAACTTCGATTCAACTACGGCCTCCTTATCGCCGTGAGCTTGACCTCAGCCCTTGGCATTCTTGCCGCCGGCTGTAGCTCCAAGCCAGAGACACCTGAGGAAAAGCTGGCGCGCTGGACAGCCGGCAACCTAAACGAATTCGAAAACGAAAACGGAATAGGTCCGGTCACAGAGAAAGTTGAAGTCGGTCCGCTTGACCCTGCAATGGCCGACCAAGGGAAGGCCGTTTTTGTCCAAAAGTGCGCGACCTGCCACTATTTGGACATGCGCAAAACCGGCCCGCCGCTTCGTGACGTTACAAAGCGTCGCACCGCCGCATACGTTCTTAACCAGGTTCAAAATGCTGAATTGATGGGCAAGCTACATCCCGACGGAAAAAAGCTCGTCGCTCAATATGCCCAGTATATGACCATCCAGGGAGTAACCCCGGAGATGGCCCGGCAGTTGTTGGAATTCCTGCGTTCCGAGGTAGACAAACCCGCCCTGCCGATGGAACAGCAACCCGGATTTGGCGTACCCCCACCACCTCCGCAACCCACCACAACCAAATAGAGATTGATCACTGTGGATAGATTCAGGAAGGAGAATTCAATGAGAAGTCTTATCACAAGATACTTTGCTGATATAGCCGGCACATTGATTGTATTATTGCTGATTACCGGATGCGGCAAGAAAGAAGAAGTCGGCGGCTTCGGCGACGCCGCCTCCAAAGTCTATGTAGCGCCCGGAAGTTATGATGAATTCTACGCATTTATGTCGGGCGGATTTTCAGGACAGGTCTCGGTGTACGGCCTGCCGTCGGGCCGATTGTTCAGGGTCATCCCGGTATTTAGTCAGGACCCCGAAAAGGGGTACGGATATTCCGAAGAAACAAAAAATCTTCTGATGACTTCGCACGGCTTTGTACCGTGGGACGATGCCCATCATCCACAATTGTCCCGCACAAACGATTCTCTCGACGGGCGTTGGTTGTTCATCAACGGCAACAATACGCCGCGCGTTGCCCGTGTCGATCTGACAACCTTCGAGACTGACGAGACGATCGAGATTCCGAACTCCGGCGGCAACCACGGTTCACCGTTCATAACGCCGAGTACCGAATATGTCGTTGCCTCAACTCGTTTCAGTCTGCCGATTCCGCAAAAGGACGTCCCGATCAATTCGTACAAAGAGAATTTCAAAGGCACGATCTCATTCATTAAAGTCGACCCGTCGACCGGTCACATGACAATCGCCTTTCAACTTCTTGTACCGGGCATTGACTACGATCTCTCGCGCGCGGGCAAGGGGCCGTCGTATGGATGGTCGTTTTTCACCTCATACAACTCTGAGGAAGCCAACACTCAACT
>JBGAWZ010000473.1:0-2311 GCA_044227335.1 Candidatus Zixiibacteriota bacterium
AAAAGCGGAGATTTCCTTCGCGGATGTCGTGTCGAAGGCGGTTGTCTTATAATGAGTGTCCACAAAGAATGTTGCAGCACTGTCGTCAACGGCCCAGATCTTCAACTCGCCACTTCCAGAGAGATCATTATTAAGCAGAGCCTGATATCCCTTGGCGACCGGTGCGAATGAGAAGTTCTGCATACTGCCGCCGCTCGGATTCTGCTCAAGCAATGGCGATTCCGCGAAAGGATTTGTCGCATCAAGGTTGAGCTCGGCAGCGCCCGCACTCAGCGTCAACCGCGAGATAAACGGGAAATTGCCTGCAGGGGTTTTGAGTGCTAACTCCAGACTGCCGTCTCTTGTTCTTCTCAACTCGCTTCCCAATCGGCTGGTTCCCGGTTGATCCAGGTTGGTTTCACCATAAAGCCACTCTCTCTCCGTGGACAAGAGTCGCCGACCCGTCTTCGGAAAGATCCTAACTCGATATCCTGAACAACTGATGATATCTGAAGCATTGACTCCCAGGAGCTTCATCAAACCGGAGTCGTTAGTCTGACCTTGAGCAACTATTCGTGGTGGAAAAGCGATCGGTTTGAAGTCCGTCACTGCCGCTTTCGAGATTGCGGTCGTGAAACCGGCATCAAACACCCCCAGGGTGTAGGTGTCTGCACTCGGAGCACTCGGAGCAACGGGAAAAATCACCTGTGTACCTACGTCATAGTTGATTCCAGTGAGAACATCATTGGGTCCCGGGAAGTACGTTTTTCCGCCGGTGAGTTGGCGCTCGGCGGGACTGAGAATCGGAACATAAATACTGTCCGCAGTATAACGTTTCTCATATTGGCGCTCCAGATCTGACCAACACGACATGCCATTGATAGTCCATTGATTCGTATTTAGACAGGTCACACCGCTTTGATATATCGATTGAGTAGACATCTCGGACGCCAGTGGTTCGCCGTTGAAATAGTGAGTATCCATATATCCGTAGTTCGGCACATTCGCGCACCTCACTGTGCTCAGGGCAAATTCATACTCATCACGAAACCCGAACATATAATGCCCGAGTTCATGGCCACGGGTTCGAAAGTCCGTGGAGATATTCATATCGAGTGGATCGGAGCTAAAGCTCCCATTGCGGCTCAAGTCAGAGTTCCCGAACCAGTGGCGCGGCAAGAACACAACGGTCGGATTGGAGCTGCTCGCAGGCAACTTCCAACCGAGCGGAATCGCGCTTGGCCACACCATATTGCTGGCATGAACACGAATATCCGCATCATTCCAGTGATCGCCATTGTCGAAGATGCTCACGGTGTCGAGTTGAAACTGCCCGTCGCTAACATCATACAGATAATTAGCCATTGAGCGGAATCCCGCTTCTGTTGATTGAAGGTAGGCTTCCTTTGCGTCCCATTCGATCGAGACTACGAGATTGCCTCTGATGGTGGTATGGTCCAGGACAATGTCATGTACTTTGGTCGAATCGGGAATTATGAAGTAGCTCATCGCCCCGACCGAATCGAATTTGGCGTTGTCGAGAAAAATACTGTACATGCTGCCAAGAGTACTTTGATGTTTAACGGCAGGTTCAGAAATCACGAACTTGCGAATTTTGAGCGTATCTCCAACTTTAACGAGCGTGTCCGGCAGTGTGAACTGGCCACGTCCGTTTGTGATAACAGTATCGAGCAACAATTCAGTGAACTGAGGAGGACCCGATATGACCTTGTAAACCTCCAACGAGATGTTTGGTATCGTATCGTTTTGTGCATCGCGCACTGTGAAGGTCTGAAACGCGTCAGCGACCTTAAGCAAGAATGCCTGATATATTGGCGTTCCAAGAATCCGCCGATAGTTCTTGTAACCGCAGATGACATATCCGCTCTTATCAGCCGCGACACCGTATCCATAGTCTAGAGAGTCGGTACCATAATTCTTGTGCCAGATCTCGTTGCCCTCAAAGTCGGTTCTCAAGGCGAAGATGTCATAAATCAGATTCGTTCCCGGACCGTTATTAGCTCCGATAAGAATAGCTCCACCGTCAGGAGCGAGAGCGATACCTTCCGCAAATTGATTGCGAGGGTATTCGTACTCCTTTGCCCATGATAGTGCGCCCGTCTTATCCAGCCGTATCTGGACCATATTGTCACCTTCGTCAGCACCGACGTCAACGGCGGCGATGACATATCCGCTGTCGCTGGTTTGGCAGACACTGCGTCCGCCGCCTGTCCAATTGCCTCCCCAGAAGTGTTCCCACTGGATTCCACCTCCCGAACTCAGTTTTACGGTATAAGCCTTGACCACTGTCCCATCAGCTCCGCTCTCTTCG
>JBGAWZ010000027.1:0-10664 GCA_044227335.1 Candidatus Zixiibacteriota bacterium
GTGTAGTTTCGGTTAAGCCGCTTCAGTCGCTCGCGGCTTATCCCAAACAAGTTTGTGTACTCGCGCTGTGAGGGGAACAGGCCGGCCTGCTGGCGTTCCAATTGAATACGCATGATATTGACCACATCGGCGCCTTCGAGTGCTTCATCTACGTTTGAATAGACATCGCATCCGAATCGCTCGACATCGAGCGGCAGAAGTGTTTGCGGCCCGCAGAGGGCCACCGACGCCCCCATCGTCTTCAGTCCCCAGATATTTGAGCGAATCACGCGGGAGTGTTTGATATCGCCAACCAGCACGACTCGCAGGCCGTTCAGCTTGCCGTATTTTCTGCGAATCGTAAACATATCCAAAAGGCCCTGGGTCGGATGCTCGTGCATGCCGTCGCCGGCGTTGATGATATTCGCCTTGAGGCATTTGGTCAGGTAATACGGCACACCCGACGACTGGTGTCGCACCACGCACATGTCGATTCGCATCGCCTCGATATTTTGCACGGTGTCTCGGAGTGACTCCCCTTTTTTCACCGACGATGTGGACGCGGTGAAATTGACCGTGTCGGCTGACAACCGTTTTTGTGCCAGCTCAAATGAAATCCGAGTGCGGGTCGACGGTTCATAGAACAGATTCAGGACAGTGATGCCACGCAGAGTCGGGAGTTTCTTGATCGGGCGGTCGAGTACTTCGCGAAACGACTCGGCGGTATCGAGTATTCGCACGATATCTTCTTTCGGCACTCCTTCAAGTCCCAAAAGGTGCCGCGACGAAAGTGAACTCATGATTTTTTCCCCTTCTTTTTCGGCGCCGCGGGTTTCTTGGGAGTTGCGCTCGCCTTGACCACAAAGACCCGGTCGACACCTTCTTTCTCGGTCACTTCAAGCACCACCTGATCGCCGCGCGAGGTAGGGATATTTGCGCCCACGTAATCGGCTTTGATCGGCAGTTCACGGTGCCCGCGATCGACCAGCACGGCCAATTGGATCGTGCGCGGACGACCGAAATCGATAATCTGGTCGAGCGCCGCGCGAATGGTCCGGCCGGTGTAGAGGACATCGTCGACCAAAATGATATTCTTATTGGCTACCGGGAAAAGAATATCGGTACGTTGCACCACCGGTTGTTCAAGGCGGGAATGGACATCGTCGCGGTAGAGGCTGATATCCATCAGGCCGACCGAAACGTCGACGCCCTCGAGTTTCTTGATGGTGGCCGCAATCCGTTTGGCCAGATGTGCGCCGCGCGTCAGAATACCGATAATCGCCAGCGATTCGGCACCGCCGTTTTGTTCGAGTATCTCATGGGCAACACGGGTCAGCGCACGGCTGATCTGCTTGCTGTCTAAGATCGGTTCTACTTTGTCAGGCAAGGGATGACTCCTGGGTATATGAAAATGAAATAAACTGCGAAGATTGTACGAGCGACCGGCGGATGTCCGCCATGTAGGAAATCGTATACTGCATCGGCAACCCTTGGCGACCTCACTGGATCGCTTTAAAAGGTTAGTCGGCCCGCCAGCGACGAGGTCGACAGCCAGCCGAGCCGAGTATATTCAATGAAAAAATACTGTCAAGCCCCACCGTGCAGATTGTGGATAATTAGTTCGCGCCGAGCACAATATTGCGATCCGCAACCCGCTCAATCAGCCCAAGATCATGGGAAATCACTAAAATTCCGGTGCCTGACCGTGCAAGTTCGCGCACTATCGTCTCAAACTGCGTAATGCCAGCCGGGTCAAGCCCGGCGGTTGGTTCATCAAAGATTAAGAACGGGCGGTCAAGCGCCAGCAGGACGGCGAAGGCCAATCGCCTCTGCTCACCAACCGAAAGCGTGAGCGGGTCGCGACGAGCATACTTTGCGGGATCCAGCCCAACTTGACTAAGAAACCGCTCCGCTTGATAACCGGTAATGGACTGCCCGAGATTCTTTGGTCCAAAAGCAATTTCTTCTGCGCATGTTTGCAGAAAGAATTGACGTTCCGGTTGCTGAACGGCCATTGTCACCAGTGGTCCACCGCCCTTCCGTTTTGAAGAGCCAACGTAAGAAATGGTCCCCGTTGTCGGTGCCAGAAGTCCGCACAGCAGGAGCCCAAGTGTCGATTTCCCCGACCCTGTCGCGCCAACGACGCCGAGAATTTCCCCGCCGTGCCATTCAATATTAAGGCGGGAGATTACCGGCTCCGAATCGGGATAGGCGAAAGTCAGGTCTTTCACTCGGACGACCGACTCAGTACTTGTCCGCGATCGAGATGAGTCATTCGCGTTTGTCTCGGAGTGATGTGTGGGCGTTGTCACCAACCCCGATGCACGAAGAACTGAATTGTCGCTCAGGATTTCCGAGGGCGGCTTGTCGGCTATCACTTGTCCATTCACCAGAACAACCAGCCGATCATAACGCGCCATCGTGTCCCGGTCCTGCGTGATTCTGATCTCACTGAGATTTGGATATTTTTTCTTCAGCTCGCGTAATGCATCTTCCAGCGCCAACTTGCCATCCGCATCCAGAAACGAGTCGGGCTCATCAAGAATTAATAAGTGCGGTTCGGTAACAGTGAGAGCGGCTATCGCTGTTTTCTGCTTTTCGCCGCCAGACAGTGTGGCGATCTCCCGCCGTGCCAAATGGCTGATCTCAAGAGATTCCAACGCCGCGGAAATCACCGACTCCATCTGGGTCATCGGTTGATTCCGCAGTTCCAGCCCGAATGCAACCTCTTTCTCAACGACACTTGCCACCATCTGGTCGTCGGGATTTTGATATCCAAAAGCGGCGAGCCCTCGCGGCACTGTTGGAACGACTTGATTCATGACCAGGATACGGCCGCTGGAGGGCGAGAGAATCCCCGCGAGCAATAGTGCTAACGTCGTTTTCCCCGAGCCGTTCGCCCCAGCCAGACAGACCCGCTCCCCCGGCGCGAAAGCAAGTGAGATATCGCGCAGAACCGGCTCGTCCGTGCCGGGAAATTGATAACTGATCTGTTCTAACTGCATCACAAAAGACATAAAACAAAACACCGGCGCTCCGCGAAAGAGCACCGGTGAAACATTCTCATGTGTGTATTATCCCAGATAATTGACGTCGAGCGAACGGGCCGCCCCGGCCTCGTCCAGACGCCTTACCGGTGTAGTGTGCGGCGCGGAGGTCACAATCTCCGGATTCGTCTCCGCCTCGCGCGCTATCTGATGCATCACTTCCGCGAATTGTTCGAGCGTCTCACGGCTTTCCGTTTCGGTCGGCTCGATCATCATCGCTTCGGGGACGATGAGCGGGAAATAGTTGGTCGGCGCGTGCATGCCAAAGTCCAGCAGGCGCTTTGAAATGTCGGAGGTCTTCACCCCCAGCTTTTTCTGACGATTGCCGGATGCGACAAATTCGTGCATGCAGTAGCTGTCGTACGGCACTTCATAAGCATCTTTGATCAGAGCCTTGACATAGTTGGCGTTGAGCACGGCGTTTTCCGAGACTTCTTTCAGCCCCGCGCCGCCAATCGACTTGATGTATGCGTACGCCCGCACCATATGTGCGAAATTGCCGAAGAAGGCGTGGAGCCGCCCGATAGCCTCGGGACGGTTGTAATCAAGCTTGTAGGAGCCCTCGGATTGTTTTACGACCATCGGCGATGGCAAAAATCTCTCAAGCTCGGCGGTCACGCCAACTGCGCCGGCACCCGGACCGCCGCCGCCATGCGGAATGGTGAAGGTCTTATGCAGATTGAAATGCATCATGTCAAACCCGGAATCGGCCGGACGGAAAATCCCCATATTGGCATTGAGATTGGCGCCGTCCATATACATCAGGCCGCCCTTGGCATGAACGATCTTGCAAATTTCGGCGATATTGCTCTCGAAAAGTCCAAGCGTATTGGGATTGGTGGTCATCATTCCGACCACGCTCTCATCCATCGCCGCCGCGACTGCCGACGGCTCGATGATCCCCTTCTCATTTGACTTGATCTGCACAACAGTCCACCCCGCCGCAGTCACCGTGGCGGGATTGGTGCCGTGAGCAGAATCGGGGATAATCACTTTGTTGCGCCGTTCTCCGCGCTTGGCGTGGTATGCCCGCATCACCATCAGACCGGTAAATTCTCCCTGCGCGCCGGCCACCGGTTGGAGCGACGTGGCCGGGAATCCCGACACCTCGCTCAAATAGGCCGAAAGCTCATGCATGATCTTCAGGCACCCCTGCACCGATTCGTCGGGCAGGAGCGGATGACAGGCCGCGAACTCGCCAAACGATGCCGCGACATCATTGAGCTTGGGATTGTACTTCATTGTGCACGACCCCAGCGGGTAGAATCCCTTGTCGATATGGTGGTTTTTGGTCGACAAGTTTACATAGTGCCTGACCACGATCGGTTCGGAAACTTCCGGAAGTTCCGCGTCGGTCTTGCGACGAAACTTTTCGGGGATTCGGGCAACAATCTCGGTTTCTCTTTTGCCGTTCGCGGGCAGAGTGTAACCTGTTCTGCCTTTGACCGACTTCTCGTAAATCAATGTCTTTTCAGTCACGCTAACATCTCATAGTTGCATTGGTGGTGTCAGGCCAAACGGCTTGACACGACTTCATTCAAATTGTCATCCCAGCGAAAGCCGGGATCTATCTTCTCTTTCCCCGTCGGGTAGTCTGCGCTCTCCGTGGGCGCCGAGTGCCTGTCAACCCGACCTACTCTCCTACTTCCCTACTTCTTCTCTTCCGGCGGCGGCGGATTCTTCAGCTTCTCAATTTGCTTTCTGGCATATGAGGTATCCTCGGCCATAGGATGGTTCTTCAAAAACGCTTCGTATGCACCGATCGCCGCCGTCGTGTCGCCTTTTCGGGCCAGTGTAATTCCCTGCCATATCCCAGCATCGGCTGAGAATGCATACGGTAAGTCCTTAAAATCTTTCTCGATGGAAGCAAATGCCAAGAGCGCATCGTCCCATTTTTTGTCCCGGCGAAGCATATCGGCTATCGCCATCCGGCTCTCGCCTGCGAGCGAATCGGTCGGACTGCCGGCTTTCAGCACCTTTTCAAACCACACCTTCGCCTCTACCGGTTTCCCGCGATACTTGTACTTGTCGGCGATCTGATATCCCAACGCCCGCGAAGTATCGGTGGCCGACTTATTCAATAGGTCAGCCAGTGTGCCAATACCTTTCGAGTATTCATCTACTGTCTGCAAGAATTCCTTGGTCGGCAGATACCCGATGATGCGATCAATCTCTTGACCCTCTTTGTCGACCATCACCAATGTCGGGTAACCGGAAATCGCGAAATTCTTCGCGGCGACGGTATCCTTTTCAGCGTCAATCTTGGCCAACACCATTTCAGAACTGAATACTCTGATTGTCTGCGAATCGACGAACACGACCGTGTCCATTACTTTACACCATCTTCACCACTCGGTGTAGAATTTGACAATCATCGGCGTGCCGGCCTTGGTCGCCGCGGCCTGACCTTCGGCCACTGTCGTATAAAACGGTGTGCCGTGGTCGGTCACATACGCCGCCGAAACCGGCGAGACAGCCGCCATCAACAGGGCCAGCAGTACGAGTGCTGATTTCTTTTTCATCTTGGCTCCTTGTATGACGAAAACATTTGAGTTCATAATACTTCTGATTGCTGGAAATCGTCTCCAAGCACCGCTTCAAGCACCAGCGTCGCTTCTTCCGCGAATTCGCGCGGCACCATTATCACATTGGTCGCCTTGGGCGAGGCCAACAATTGCGCAGTATAGGCGGCTTCGACGCCATACGCCTTAAAGGTCGACGACATTACAATCGACGGTATATTCCGCGATTCCAGCGCTCCGCGCGCCAGTGACGAATTGAGATCATTGGGAATATTGCAGACCGCCACCCAGCTTTGATCCGGGGCGGTCGCCGCCGAACCGGATGGCAGTTGTTCAACCAGCGGGAGATTGCAATCCGGGCAGAGGGTTAACCCGTCGCGGTATTCATATTTGCAGTTGGCGCAGTACGGCATCAGTTCTTCTCTTTTTCCTGCCAGCGATCACCCAGACTCTCAGACAAAATCTCGGTCGCTTCTTCGACTAGATCCTCGGGGACAGACAACTCAAACGGCGCCGCGCCCGCGTTGTAAAACGACGGCAACGTCAGCCCCACCGTGCCAAAAAATCCCGAGCGCGACCGAACAAAGAGCGGGATATCGCAGGAGTCGAGCAATTCCTTGGCGAAATCAGCCGACATCTGATCAGGTACATACCCGATCATTGTCCAGTCGACCTTGTCGCCCTCGGCATGCAGATCATGGCCACACACCGGACATTGCGTCGTTCCGTCCTCCCATTCCTTCTTACATTCGGGACATGACACCACTGGCCGATAGCTCCTTCAAACCGTCGACCAGCCGTCCGATCTCCGTACTATTTCGTTTTTCGGTTGTCGCAACGATCAAGCAATCATCCATACCTTTGTACCAGCGACCGGCATCGATACCGGCCAATACACCGCGGCTGAGCATATGCGAAATAACTTCGCGGGCCGGACGCGGTGTGCGAATGGCAAACTCGCGGCCGTATGGCACCGCAAAGTAGGGCTCAAATCCTTCAACGCCGCAAATCGCCTTTTGTGCTTCTTCAGCTCTCTCAAACGACAACAGTGCAACCCGCTTCAGGCCCGTCTTACCCAGTAAGCTGAGATAAACCGTCGCGGCCGCGGCACACAGCGCCTGATTGGTGCAGATATTAGAAGTAGCCTTTTCACGTCGGATATGCTGTTCCCGTGTCTGCAACGTCAGCACAAAACCGGTCTTGCCTTCAAGGTCTTTGGTCCGAGCGGCGATTCGACCGGGGAAATTTCGCACCAGCGCTTTGGTCGCCGCAAAGAATCCCAGATACGGTCCGCCGAATGACATCGGTATCCCGAGCGGCTGGCCCTCGCCGACCGCTATGTCAGCGCCGTATTCCGCCGGCGTTTTGAGCAGTGCTTGCGAGATGGGATCAATAGACATCACCACCAGTCCGCCAACTTTGTGCGTCATTGCGACCACGGTGTCGACGTCTTCGATCGCGCCGAAGAAATTCGGTTGCTGGACTATGACCGCCGCCGTTTTTTCGTCGACGATATCTTCAAGCTTACCAAGGTCAGTGACACCGTCTTTCATCGGCGCGGTCACAATTTCGACATCTCGCGCTGACAAATAGGTGGCCAGTACCTCGCGGTACGACGGGTTCACCGTCTCGGCCACTACAATCTTTTTACGACCGGTCGCATTCATTGTTACAATAGATGACTCCGCCACCGCCGAACCGCCGTCGTAAAGCGACGCATTGGCGACATCAAGTCCGGTCAGCCGGCAGATGTGAGTTTGAAACTCATAGATGACTTGCAGTGTCCCCTGGGCTACTTCGGCCTGATACGGCGTGTAGGCTGTCATGAATTCCGGTCGACCAATGATGACTCCCACTGCGGAAGGCACAAAGTGGTCGTACGATCCGCCGCCGGCGAAACAGACTGCGTCAGATTGGTTTTGCGCGGCAATCTGTTTTATCTCGGCCAATAGTTCAAATTCCGACAACTGGGGGATATTGAGTGGTCGTCCCAGACGAAGATTCTGCGGGATAGCGGCCAGAAGTTCTTCAAAGTTCGAAGCGCCGATTTTGGCTAGCATGTCGCGGCGATCTTCGGGGGTGTTGGAAATAAAAGACATCGCTATATGTTCCTGCGTTGACTGTTTACGGTGGCCGAATAATCAGGCCGACAACAATTGTTTGTAACCTTCGGGGGCCAGAAGGCCGGTCAATTCGGCGGCTGACGAAACTTTTACTTTAATCATCCACCCCTCGCCGTACGGATCGCGATTGATGACCATCGGATCGGAATCCAGCGCGGCATTGATTTCGACCACTGTTCCTGAGAGAGGCGAGAACAAGTCCGAAACCGCCTTGACTGCTTCGACTGTGCCGAACCGTCCCATCTGTGTGACCGCACTCCCGACATTGGGGAGTTCGACAAAGACAATGTCGCCTAGTTCACCCTGCGCGTATTCGGTAACGCCAATGGTGGCGACATCGCCGTCGACTTTCACCCATTCGTGTTCTTTTGTGTATTTCAGGTTGGCTGGAACGTTCATGTTGTCCCTCCCGGAGACTCTGATTCCGTCACGGACGCGGCTACTTCAGCGGTCGCTTGGGTTTCCGCCCCGGTTGGCTCTCCTTCGCCGGGTCGTTTGAGCGTGACGGCTCTTTTTTGCGTTTCGGAATTCTTCCTGGAAAAAAAATGTTCCAGAAACGAGGTGTCATATTTCCCGGCGACGAAGTCCGGGTGTTCGAAAATCTGCTGATGTATGGGAATCGTGGTCGGCACTCCCTGTACAATGAACTCGTCGAGCGTACAGCGCATTTTTCTGATCGCTTCCTGCCGTGTCCTTCCCTTGACAATCAGCTTGGCGATCATGGAATCGTAATAGGGCGGGATGTGATACCCTGCGTAGACCGCCTTATCCACCCGTACGCCCGGTCCACCGGGAATATGCAGTGCCTCCACTTTGCCTGGAGTCGGGCGAAAATCGTGTTCGACATCCTCGGCATTAATTCGTGCTTCTATCGCATGCCATTTCGGCTTCAATTCTTCCTGATTGTAGATGATCTTCTCACCCAGCGCGACCCGAATCTGATCTTTGACCAGATCGACCTCGTACGCTTCCTCAGTGATCGGATGCTCCACTTGTATACGCGTATTCATTTCCATGAAATAGAAATTCAGCTGGTGATCGACGAGACATTCGATCGTACCTACCCCACGGAAATTCACCATCCGACAGGCGGCCAGCGCGGCGTCGCCCATCCGTTTCCGTAGATCTTCCGTCATCAGCGGCGACGGCGTTTCTTCGATCAGCTTTTGGTGGCGACGCTGGATCGAGCAATCGCGCTCGCCGTAGTGATAAAAATTGCCGTGGGTGTCGCCGATTACCTGAATTTCGATATGATGGGGCTCGATAATCAGCTTTTCTAAATAGAGTGCCGCATTGGAAAAGGCGTTGGCCGCTTCGGTAGAGGCGATATGAAATCCGCGCTCGAGTTCGGCCTCGTCGCGGCAGGCCCTCATCCCTTTGCCACCGCCACCGGCGACGGCCTTTAGAATGACAGGATAGCCAACCGACTTGGCGATTTCGGCCGCTTCTTCAAAAGTCGCGACGACGCCCTCGGAACCGGGAATTACCGGAACTCCGGCCGCCTTCATTGTCGCTTTGGCGACAGCCTTGTCACCCATCTGGCGAATCTGCGTGGGGGTCGGGCCTATAAATGTGAGATTACACGACTCGACAATCTCGGCGAAATCGGCGTTCTCAGCTAAAAATCCGTAACCGGGGTGAATAGCGCCGGCGTTGGAAACTTCGGCCGCCGAAATGATTCGTTTGAAATCGAGGTACGATTGACTCGCTGAGGCGGGGCCGATGCAGATGTCTTCGTCGGCAAATCGTACGTGAAGCGCGTCGCGATCAGCCTCAGAATACACGGCGACTGTCTTAAGTCCCAACTCGCGACAGGCACGGATTATTCGGAGCGCTATCTCGCCACGGTTGGCGATCAAAACTTTTGTAAACAAATTTTCTTTCCCGTTCCCAGGTGGCCGTGGCCAACCTGAAGTCATTCAGTGGTGGCGGACTAACCGCTCGGCCACCCCAGACAATATAGTAGTATAGTGATTTCGCTATGATTGAACAAGGGATAAGGCAGAAAGTTGCTCGAATTTCGACAATAATCACCTTGCCGGGCAATGAGTTAGTGAGCCAGGAAGGCCACTGTAAAGGGAGCAAACCTAACGGGGTTCACCTTCAGCGCTTCATAGGGCAGGCTCGTCTCTGAGCGTGCACTGGTACGTAGCCCTTCAGCCCGCGTATGTACTTTGAATCTACAAAGCGATGAAGAACGGAATGGCGCAGAGGACACCAGTCACGACGGCATTGGTTACCCATCCGTCCAGAAAGTACGGGACAATAATCAACGCCACTCCGACAAGCATCGGCATGATCCGCTCCCGCCGCTTGCCGTACAAAAAATACCCGGCGCCGATAAGGCCGGTGAAAAGCCCCATAAACAGTGAACCTGCACCCATATCTGTAATATCGGCACTCACTGCCGCCGACTTTTGAGCGATTTTGTCCGGAGGCCATCACGCACCGTATTCCACCCGTTCCGTTGGGTCTTGCCGAGGTCCGCCACAGCCGGAACGAGGTGTGACCTGACGCTCACTTGTTGACCGTGACGCCCACCTCCCCTATACTCCTCCATCATGCGCAAATTGGCTCTCCCGGCACTTCTACTGCTCAGCCTCAGCTTTGTCTGCCTCCGCTTTGTCCAACTCGACGCCGACCCGCCGATCTCGCTGGCGCAATACGGTCAGTCGGCGCTGACTGATCCGTATCTTTACACTTGGCATGCCCGTCAGGCGACCCTGTTTTCAGCAGACCAACAATTAGAATACGCTCGATTTGCCCCTCTCAAATACACGGCAATTTCTGGAGCGGCAAGAGTAGTCTTTGCAATCGCCGGAGTTTCCAGAATCACGGCCAATGTCGCGTCGGTTCTTTTGAGTCTTTGTGGAATCATCCTCTGGCTACTTGCCCTGCGCAAATACTGGAGTTGGGAACGGGTGATAACAGTCGGACTTCTGCTCTTATCGAATTTCATCCTGCTGACATACAATCGAATGCCGTATCTCGAG
>JBGAWZ010000474.1:0-2310 GCA_044227335.1 Candidatus Zixiibacteriota bacterium
GAAGGGTTTAGGAACTGCTATTATCCATTATTTAGTTTTTTGACATACACCTACGAAACCAGAAGATCGTGCAACCTCTTGATAGCCCGTCGCTTATAGATATTCACCACCTGCTGTGTGATCCCCAGTTCGGCGGCGATTTCGCGCTCCCGGTGACCCCGCAGATAGGCCCTGATGACCTGTTTCTGACGGCTGGAGAGGGAGTGATCGATATGCCATTTCAGGCGGGATTGAAACCTGGCTAGCAGGCGACGTTTCGCCAGATTCTCTTTGCGGTCGTGGTAAGCAGACTGTTCGTTGGGAAACGATTCAAGGAGTAGCTGATCAACCAGCACTTCGGCGAAATCAGATTCCTTGGGGCGATCAGCGCACATAAGGCGGCACTTGGTCAATAGTCGATCTTGTTGGCTTTCCGAATTTGATCGAGTTCAGTGGCGGAGATGGCGAACTTCGTTGCAGTTTCCTGGCGGATTTCATTCAACGCCGCTTTGCGTTCGTAGAGGGACAAATCAGACGGAAGTGATTTGTACCGGTTCTTGTAGTATGTCAGAATCTCAAGATGCTTGGTCGAAACGACGCCGGTTCCATTCTTCGTTTTGGATGCCGAGGCAGTTGCGCCGGATTTGGTTGAGCTGGAAGATTTCTTTTTGAGCTGTTTGATCTGATCGGACTGCGCGACAATGACGCCGCTTACCGAGTCGCGATAGGCGCGAAAAAGAGAATCATGTCTGCGGAGTGAGTCGCCCCAGGCCAAGCGAGTTTGATCGGTTGAAACGCGCAGGGACTCCACCCGCTTTTGATAGGCAGTTACTTCCACCTGCGCCTTGGCGACACCTTGACGAAAGGCCTCGTCAATTTGTGATTGGTCGCGGCCGGTTTTGAATATGACCAACCCGACTAAAACTCCGACCAGCACGATCACCAGGACAATCCGCATCCGTCACTCCCTGCTAAGGTTACGGAGGGCGATAGTAGCGGCGGGGTTGGTGCCAGTCAAGTTTGAACTGGAGGGGAGCGGTATGTCTAGATAAGTCGACGGACAGGAATGTCTGCCAACCACAAGATCGTGGCAGGCGGGGACGCCCGCCACCCACGGAACTGGGGAAGTTCTCGATTGGTAGCCCCCCCGACAAGCTCAGGGTGACTTGATACTCAGTCGGCGTTCGACTGTTCTTCGAGCTTGGAAAGAGACAAATGGGACTTGCGAAGGTAGTAAAAGCCCATGAGTGTTATCGGGATATACTGGGCGGCATGGAGCACGAGAGCAAAGGAAAGGGCGTGTTCCTTGTCGATGCCGTAGTTGTAGAGGGTCCAGACTGTGCCGGCGTGGTAGACCCCGACAAACCCCGGTGACGACGGCACCAGGATGGATACCGAGACAACGACCAAAAGCACAAACGAGGCGGTCAAAGGGACATCGAAACCGAAAGCCTGAAAGACAAACCAGTTGGAAAGGCCCATAAAGAACCAGAGAATGGCAGTCAGGATCGAGACCATTCCCAGATCTCGGGGGCTTTTGATGAACTCCAATCCTTTGGAGAATTTCATGACGGTGACCACGATCTTCTCGCGAGTTTCAACAGACAAGAACGGAAAGAACATGGCGATCACGCGGCCCGACTTTTCCGCTTTCAGCGCCAGCACCAGCACAAAGGCAATGCCAAAAAGAGCTACGACAACGGCGATGATGGCGCCGTCGGCCATCACAGTCTGCATCGCCAAGTGCGAGCCGTAGACAACCAGCCCGAAAATCGTGAGGAGCATGACCAGATCGAACACCATGCGCTCGATGAAGATGGTCGCCAGCGAGGCGGATTTAGATATGTCTTTGTCCTGAAATGACAGCGAATACGCGCGAGCGAACTCGCCCAACCGTAGTGGCAGGACATTGTTAGCCATAAATCCGATGCTGGTAGCGGATAGGAGTTTGCCAAACGGCACCTGTTTTATCGGGTTGAGCATGAATTTCCAGCGGAAGGCACGCTGGTGCATGGCCAGAGTAACCAGTACAACATTTGGAAGTAGCCACCAATAATTGGCGGCGGCGAGCGCCGAACCAAGTTCGCGGAAATTGATGTCGCGAAATAGAAATACGAGAAGGACTATCGAAATGACGACGCCAAGGGCGACATAGACCTTCTTCTTGGTGCTTGTCATGGGCGACTCTCCCCTGCCACTTGAATCACCAGTTGTTCGAATTGGCGGGCCGCGGTGTCCCAGCTAAATTTCTCGGCCCAGGCAAGGCCGCCGGATTCGAGCTGTTTGCGCAGTTCGGCTTTGGTGAGAACGCGAGTCAGACGGTCGGCCAGT
>JBGAWZ010000475.1:0-2302 GCA_044227335.1 Candidatus Zixiibacteriota bacterium
ATTGCGCTACCGGATTCTTCGCGCCGTTTTTGTGATTCTTCACCGCGACCGCCGACAGCATCTCGCGTGTCGTGCCGTATCTGGTCGTGTGAGCACAGGCCATCATGGCGTACAGACCGGGACAGGTAGCGCCGTGGAATACTTCGTACTCGGCATCGGCCGCGGTGGCCAACGCATTGGTGTCTTCATCGGGGGAACAGTCGGTCATCTTCTCGACACCGGAGGCGAGCACGATATCCGACATACCCGAGGCGACATCGATAAAGGCCGAGCGCAAGGCAAATCCACCGGAGGCACAGGCCGATTCGACCCGCGACGCCGCGACACCCTTTACACCAAGGTAATCGGCCATAAGTGCGCCGAGATGCTCTTGTCCGACAAACAGACCGCCGGACATGCACCCGACATACATCGAGTCAATATGATCGACTCCCGAATTCTTGATCGCCGCCATTGCGGCATGAACATACAGATCGCGCATGGAGGTTTTCCAAACCTCGCCCCACTCACTCATGCCGACCCCAACTACACAAACTTCTCTCATGATCGGCTCCTCCTAGGCGTTCTTTTTGATTTTGTGGCGGAATTTGGCGTAAATGCCGTAATCGACATACGTCAAATTCTCTTCCAGCAGTTTCTTGGTTCGCACGGCGTTATCGCGGACTTGATCGATACGCGGCGTGACTTTCCAGACGAAAGCGTCCGATCCCGCGCCCGAACCGTACGAGCACATGAAGATCATATCGCCGGGCTTGGAAACATCAAGAGTTGCCGTCAATCCAATTGGCGACGCGCCGGAGTAGGTGTTGCCAAGGGTCGGCGCGAGCCAGCCGGGATTGATTTGCTCCTGTGTGAAGCCGAGCTCAAGCGCGACTTTCTGCGGGAATTTGCCGTTCGGCTGATGGAATACCGCGTACTTGAAATCTTTCGGCTGCATGCCGGCCTTTTTCAGGCAAGCCAGCGAGGCCCCTTTGGTATGTTTGAAATACGACTCCTCACCAGTGAAGCGGGAGGCGTGTTGCGGATAGAACTGATGTTCGCGCCGCCAAAAGTCTGGTGTGTCTGTCATGAATGAGTGGGTGAACAGACACTCGGCGATCAAATCGCTCTTCCCCATGATGAATGCGCCGGCGCCGGCCGCGGCCGAAAATTCGAGCGCATCGGAGGGAGCGCCCTGCGAGGTATCGGCGGCAATCGCGAGGGCGTATTTCATGAATCCGGATTCGACATGAGACAGCGCGACAAACATCGCTTCCGATCCGGCTTTGCAGGCAAATTCGAAGTCGGCGCAATGAATATCGGGTGTGGCGCCGATTGCTTCGGCTACG
Organism: Candidatus Zixiibacteriota bacterium; assembly: GCA_044227335.1. Taxonomy (GTDB): domain Bacteria; phylum Zixibacteria; class MSB-5A5; order GN15; family FEB-12; genus JACRAV01. The sequence continues at coordinate 1,329 of JBGAWZ010000475.1, forward strand.
GTCGTGCCCGAGGGCTTCACTGCGTATGGATGCGACTCCGAACCGACATAGACCGCGCCGATATCAACCGGATTCACAACCACCGCACGGCGCAGGGCGTTTTTGGTCGCCTCGACCGCCAGTGTTATAGTGTCCATGTCCGGCGGCGGGACAGATTTTTCACGGAGCATCAGCCCCTTTTTGTAACTGTTGGCGTCCATTCCCCAGGTCTTCGCGATCTCTTCGACTTTGATCCGATGTCTGGGCAAATGCGCGCCGTAACCAACGATTCCTGCCATATGTCACCTCAGTATGAAACGGGGATTAAGGCAATTGTTCTGAACTTCATGTGAAACAGGATAATCAACACCAGTTTGGGTGTCAACCGATCAGATTGACACTCGATTGCGGAACCACATACAGATTAGTATAGTTAATGCTCGTATGACCAAAGCAAGCGCTCAAGAAGCGTCCATCCGCCCGATTGTAGTCATCAGCAAATGTCTCGAATTTGAGGCCTGCCGGTACAACGGCCAGATGATCGGATTTGAGCTTGTCCATCAACTTAAAGACCATGTCACCTTTGTGCCCGTTTGCCCTGAGGTCGAAATTGGCCTGGGGACACCTCGCGATCCGATCAAAATCGTCCGGCGAAAAGACGATCTGCGTCTTGTTCAGCCGTCGACCGGCCGGGACATCACGGCACAGATGCAGTCATTCGGCGCCAAGTTTGTGGAATCGCTGGATGAAGTCGACGGGTTTATTCTCAAGAGCCGGTCACCATCGTGTGGGATCAAAGATGTCAAATTGTACACTGGCCCGAAGGGCGAGATGGCGTCGGAAAAGACTGTTGGCCAATTTGCCGTCGAAGTCTTGAATCGGTTCGGAGGATTGGCGATTGAGGACGAAGGGCGGCTGACGAACTTGCGTTTGCGCGAACACTGGCTGATCAAACTTTACTTGCACGCCCGCTTTCGAGCCCTGCGCCGTGCTCC
>JBGAWZ010000476.1:0-2301 GCA_044227335.1 Candidatus Zixiibacteriota bacterium
CGTCGTCGGTTGGTCCCAGCCCGCCCGTAGCGATGACAATGTCGGCGCGTTTCATCGCCATGCGAATCGCCGACTCCATAGTGGCCAGATCATCACCGACTGATGATTGATACACAACCGTCAGCCCCGCGCCGGTCAGCTCTCTAGCCAGCCAGCTGGCGTTGGTGTCGACCGTGTGGCCGGTCAAAATCTCATCGCCGATTGTCAGAATCTCTACAGTCAAAGACATTCCATTTCCTTACGCCGACCAAAGCCGCACAACCCACAATCCCAGGTGTAGCGTAGCACAGGCGTGGACGCCCGCCACAACATCATCCATCGTCACTCCCCAACCACCCGGCAGTTCCTCGCACTGCGCGGCAGGGAAGAGCTTCACCACATCGAAAAATCGAAACAACACAAACGCAATCAGATAGTTGGTCAGGGTAACCGGTACAAAAAGAACGGCAACACACATCCCCGCCCATTCATCTATCACAATCGACTTGGAATCCTGCCCGAGTGTCTTCTCCGCCTCGCCGGACGCCCACACTGATATACACGTCAATACCAGCGTCGCGGCTATATGAATTATCGTGTGTTCACCGGTCAGAAAGAACGCGAGCGCCCACGCCGGTATTGTCCCCCACGTCCCCGAAAACGGGCGCAGGTATCCCGAGTAAAGCCCAGTGGCAACAGGCAAAACAAGTTTCTGGTACATTACCTGCTACCTCAGCACGCTTCTGACCATCGCATAGTACTTGATAATGTAATCAATCCCGGTCCAGACTGTAACCACTGCCGTAACCCACATCATCCAATTGGTATACAACACAGCGTCAAACCCCGCCAGCGGCGAGGGGGAGACACCGTAATACTCGATCGCACTTACCGAGACGACATACGCCAGCACCAGCCCCACCACCCACATTTGCAGGAATGTCTTAATCTTCGCGCCCAATGTCGGCGGGATAATCACACTCTTATACGCGGCCACCAGCCGAAGTCCCGTAATCAAAAACTCTCGCCCGATAATCAGCGCAACTGGTATCGGATCAACATACCGGAGCGCCGTGAAACTTATCAATGCCGACGATACCAATATCTTGTCAGCCAGCGGATCCATAAATTTCCCGAATCCGGTAATCACCCCCCGTTTGCGGGCGTAGTACCCGTCCGCCAAATCAGTCAGCGCCGCGAACACAAAAAGCCCCAGCCCCAGCGCTTTCATCGGAAATGATTCGAGCAGGAAAAAGAACATGAATACCGGCGCCAGTACGATGCGAAGTAACGTGAGAAAATTCGGAATATTCATGCGAGCACAAACTACCGCTTGAACCGGCAAGAATCAATGACGCGGTTTCGACTCACCTAATAGGGGAGGGGAATTGCAAATGACGTGATTGAGCGAGGGAATCTGATACAAATGAAAAACCCAGGTAGGTGGTCATCCTACCTGGGTGGACGATATTAGGTAATCCACAGAAAGAGTAACACTTTCCGATTGCGAGTACAAGATAACACAACCCCGAAAACTGTCAAGAGTATTTTTAGAGCTAATTTGAAGATTTTTTACGGCGTGGAAGAGCCAAATCAAGACTTAAGCGACCTACGACGTGATTGTCGTCTAAGCAGTTGTGGTATATAGTGTTAACTTACGCTGTCGCCCGGCTGATCTTCGGCTTTTTTCAGCAAGGTCAACGGTCGCTGGGCGATCTCAAGTGGCTCAAGCAGGGGAATTTCAGCCCCCGTGGTTGCGCCCAGCTCTTTGAACCGCCGGGCCGACGGCAAGACCCGTGATTCCAACGAAGCTACCGCATCATTATACGATGTCGACGCTTTTTCCAGTCCTCTGCCAATATTTGCCAGGTGCTCAGTCATAGTCCGCATCCGGTCGTGCAGAGTTCGCCCAAGTTCACTTATCACCTTGGCATTTTCGGCGATTTGTTCCTGTCGCCATCCAAACGCCACCGCGCGCATCAGCGCGATCAATGTCGTGGGTGTCGCGATCACCACTTTGTTTATCATGCCGTCTTCGATCAAACTCAAATCGCGATGCGCCGCCTCGGCAAAAAACGATTCACCGGGAATGAACATCACGACAAACTCCGGCGTCTCGGCAAACTGCTCCCAATACGATTTCCCGGCCAGCGCTTTCATGTGTGTGCGAACCTGCGCGGCATGCACACGCAACAGCTCTTCGCGTTCGGTATCATTGCCGGCCTCGACTGCGCGTTGGTATGCCTCAAGCGAAACTTTGGAATCGACCACGATCACCCGATTCGACGGCAGGTGCACCACCAAATCCGGCCGCAGTCGACC
>JBGAWZ010000477.1:0-2299 GCA_044227335.1 Candidatus Zixiibacteriota bacterium
TGTTAATCGATTCAGACAAATTATCGCCTACCGGGAATTGAACGTGAATCCCCGGTTCCACCTGGCCGAGCGTGATGTCGGCTGAGAACGAGACTGAGGTGAGGAGGCGATCGGCGAAGTCGATATCCGATTCGGTCAACAGGCAAAGACTACTCAGGCCAGTCATGAATCGCACATTTTGTGTTCGGTACCAGAAATTGGTCGCCAGGTCACCAAATACTTCTTTGTCTCCTCGGTCCGGAATAGCCAATTGACCGCCCAGAGTAGCTCTGAGACCAAATCCGGAAGTCGGCACGTATCGATATCCCCAGTTTGACGAGATTGTCAAAACCTTGTTCACGTAGGCGAGGAATCGGTGCGATGAAATATATTGGGAAGGTATCGCCCAATACGAGTTATCCTCAGATATGATCGGAAAGCGGATACCGAAGTTCCACAGCGGAGAACTTCCCTCTTTGCCGAGTTCAAATCCCAGGTACGGATTGGCAATGCCAAGGCGGGACTTTTTGAAATGCGAATACGTGTAATAGGAATCATAGTATTCGTGCTTGGTTGCGAACGAGCTGAATTCGAATACTACGCTGGCCGAGTTTGAAAATCGACTGCGAAGGGTCATGAACATACTGGCAGTAGGAAATGGGTATGAGTCGGTATACCAATACGACTCGTAGTTTTCAAACGAACCGGCGGTGAATTCAAACTGGAGTCCGGGGCGGCCTTCGGGATTGAGCCACTCGATCTGAGCGAGTGCACTCACCGGAGCCAGCGACAAGTAGCAAGCGGACGTTACCACGGCGATTCGGATTGAGAATTTCATATCATACCTCCCACGATATTGGATGATTCTGTCTATTACATACTATTTGCCGGAATGACACGCAAGCGGAAAGATTGATTGTCGTTGAATCGGAGGCCGGGATGTATTATTGTGCTGTCACGTGTAAACCCAAGCCGTAGAGGATCGAAACGATGTCGCAGACTGAACACAAACCGTTCGTTTCTCCCTTTGAGACCCAGCGTGAGTTCACCATTCGCGCCATTGTCCTTGGCTCAATCCTGGGAATTGTCTTCGCCGCGTCGTCGGTCTATCTCGCGCTCAAAGTCGGCATGACGGTGTCGGCCTCGATTCCAGTGGCGGTGCTTTCGATCACATTGTTCAGGGCATTGGGGCGAGCGACTATCCTTGAGAACAATATCGTCCAGACCACCGGCTCGGCGGGCGAGTCGATTGCGTTTGGCGTGGCCACTACGATGCCGGTCTTTCTGCTCCTGGGCATGGACATGCAATTGATGGGGATTCTGATTATCTCGCTTTTGGGCGGAATTCTCGGCGTGCTCATGATGATCCCACTTAGGCAGGGGTTGATAGTCAAAGAACATGGCAAGCTAACCTATCCCGAAGGAACCGCCTGCGCCGATGTGTTGGTCGTGGGCGAACAGGGCGGATCAAATGCCAAGACAGTCTTTTTGGGTTTCGGGATCGGGGCGATTTACAAATTGTTCAACGCCGGATTCAAACTTTGGCAGGAGATTCCCGAGCGGATTTTTACGTTTTTTAAGGGAGCGTCGTTCTCAGCGGAAGTAACGCCGGAGCTACTCGGAGTCGGGTATATCATCGGGTCGAAAGTTTCGGCCAATATGATGGCGGGGGGAATGCTTTCGTATCTGGTGTTGATTCCGGCGATCAAGATATTCGGCGAGACGCTTCCTACGGCCATGTTCCCCGCCAGCGAACTGATTCGCGACATGTCGCCGGGACAGGTGCGCAACGCCTATGTGCTCTATATTGGCGCGGGAGCGGTGGCGACCGGTGGAATCATCAGTCTGATCAAATCATTTCCGACAATCATCTCAGCGTTCAAGCGTGGATTCGCTACGTTTCTTGAATCACGAAAGAATCAAGTCGAGGTTAAAAAAGAGCTCCGAACTGAGCGCGACCTGCCGATGTCGGTGGTAGTATTCGGCTCGATCGCGCTGGTGATTGCGATCTGGGCGGCGCCGATACTGAACATTAATGCACTCTCGGCGGTTTTGATCGTACTGTTCGGATTCTTCTTTGTCACGGTTTCCAGTCGGATCACCGGCGAGATTGGGTCGTCGTCAAATCCGATTTCCGGGATGACGGTAGCAACTTTGTTGATTACCTGCCTATTGTTTTTGGCGGCGGGGTGGACCGGGGTGGGATATCGCGCGATGGCGCTTTCGACCGCCGCGATTGTCTGCATAGCGGCTTCCAATGGCGGCACAATCAGTCAGGATCTAAAAACCGGGTATCTGGTCGGGGCCACGCCGAAGTATC
>JBGAWZ010000478.1:0-2289 GCA_044227335.1 Candidatus Zixiibacteriota bacterium
ACTCTGTCAAATACTCTCTATTTCATAAGAGGTAAAGGGTATTACGAGCAATTGAAAGACGACCGGTATTTTTCCGATTACAATATCGCGCCGGAGTATGTGGATGATTCGGTGGCCGGAGTGAAATACCAGACCGGCGATCTGGTCCGCCAGCAGTGGGTGTACAAATCGCAGATCGGATGGAATCCGCGGCTCGATATCGAACATGCGCACGGCGCACACGGAATCGGTGGATCATTCTACGGATTCACATCCGACCATTGGGGACAGGTTGTTTGGGGAGAGCACTTGAGCGGCGGGCTCGATCCGCGTCAACGGTACTACGAATACCACGGGACAAAGTATGTCGGGTCGCTCTACGGACAAGAGATTTACAGTTTCTCGCCGAAATTCTCGACACAGGTAACCGCGCAGGTACGATATCAGAAATACAAGTTCCGTCAGGACAAGATCGGCGCATTCAAGGGGTACAACTACGACCTCGATTGGCTGTTCTTCTCCCCACGCGTAGGGTTCACATACAAAGTAAATGATCAGGCGAGCCTGTTTACAAACTTTGCGGTTTCTTCCCGCACGCCCACCGACGCCGATATTTACGATGCCGGCGATCCGTACGCCTTTCCCTCACTCAATGTCACCAGCACCAATCTGTCACCCTCCGGCGACACGACTTTTGTCTTCGGCGACCCGACCGCCAAATCCGAGCGGGTGTATGATTTCGAGTTTGGTGGTTCATATCGCAAAGAGAAATGGTCTGCCGGCGTGAATTTGTTCTGGATGGAATTCAAGAACGAAATCATCCCCTACGGCGGCGTGAATTCCAACAATGGCCTGCCGATCACGGTAAACGCCGACCGATCAGTTCACGCGGGCGTGGAATTGACCGGCAGTGTGATGCCGACGTCGAAACTTACGCTGTCAGCCAATGCCGCGTTCAATCACAATCGAATCAAGAAATTCGTGGCGAGTCTGCCGCTCTACGATGGCAATTTCAGCGTGGTCGGTCGCATGAACGAAGATTTTTCTGACAAAGTCATTCCCGGATACCCGACAACTCTTGGCAATCTACTGGCGGACTACAAGACCGATCGATTCCGGCTAACCTATAGACTGCGTTTAGTTGGATCACAGTTTATGGAACTCCGCAATCTCGACTCGCTCCAATTGAAAGGATACGGATATTCGACCATCTCCGCCGAATACGGCATCGGCAAAGTAAGCGGAATTGGCAAACTGCTTCTCTCGCTCAGAGTAGAGAATTTGGAGAATCGAGAGTTTCTGACTTCGGGGTATGGGTGGAATGATTTCTACCAACCGTCCCCATCGGACCCGGTATACAATGACGACGGCGCTGAGTATTATGTTGGCGCCGAGCGGTCGTTCTATGCGGAGATAAAATTGGAGATGTTCTAACCAGCCATATGGCTGGACCGAATGCTTCGCGTTATTGAATTGCCAGAGTTGTAATGCAGCTGATCGACTACCTCATAATTCTCGCCTACCTGGTCGGACTGCTCTGGCTGGGATTTCGGCGCAAGATGGCAACCGACAGTTCTGCCGGTGAGTTGATCCTGGCCGGACGGCGGCTCACTATGCCCGCCTTTGCGCTCTCTATTGTTTCTACCTGGTACGGCGGCATTTTGGGGGTCGGCGAGTATTCGTACAAGTACGGCCTTTCCAATTGGCTCGTGTTTGGTCTGCCGTATTATGTCGCGGCGGCGATCTTCGCTTTGTTTCTCGCGAAGAAAGCGCGCGAGTCGCAGGTACTGACAATCCCTGAGCGATTGGGGCAGGTCTACGACAACCGTACTGCTCTGCTCGGCGGTGTGATCATCTATTTGGTTACTGTGCCGGGTGCGTATGTTTTATCAATCGGCGTTTTGGGTGAGCAGATCTTCGGCATACCATTTTGGATCGGCGTGGTCGCTGGGGCGTTCTTTTCAATAGTCTATGTCTATCTCGGCGGGTTTTCATCGGTGGTGCGGACCGATATTTTTCAAACTGTCTGTATGTTCGCCGGATTTGCAGTCCTCTTCTTCTTTTTGTACAACAAATACGGCGGCTTGGATTTTCTAGAGGGGAATCTTCCGGAGAATCATCTGACCTGGCACGGCGGCAAGACCGGCTGGTATATCGCCACCTGGTATGTGATCGCCCTGATGACCTTGGCCGAGCCGGCTTTTTTCCAGCGGTGTTGCGCGGCAAAATCGCCGCAAGCGGCGCGCAACGGCATCTTTCTGGCGATCGGCATGTGGGCCTGCTTTGATTTTCTCACCACCAGTTGCGGAC
>JBGAWZ010000479.1:0-2286 GCA_044227335.1 Candidatus Zixiibacteriota bacterium
AGGAAGCTATTGCGGAGGTTCAGCGAGCCGTAGCCGACGAGCCGCTCAATGCCTGGGCTGGTGGCATGAATGCAATGGTTCACGGATTTGCCGGGCGATTCGATGAGTCAATCGCCGAAGCGAATCGGGCCCACGACGTAGACCAAGAGTCGTTTGTGGCGCACTGGACACTGGGGCTGGGTTATTCATGGAAAGGCGAATTTGATCAGGCGCTTGCAAAGGCAACGGAGTTGTTGGCGCTTTCCGGACGAAATCCATGGGTATTGGCAATCTTTGGTTGGTCACTTTGCAAAGCAGGAAAAAGTCAGTGGGCACGGGCCGTCTATGATGAACTGTCAGCCAGAGCGCGACACGAATTTGTCTCGCCATTTTGGCTCGCCGTTGCGGCTACCTCGGCCGGTTGTCAGGACGAGGCAATGAAACTGGCGGAACGGGCGGTCGCCGAGCGGGATTCATTTGTTGTCGTTGGGCGGTTCATGCCGTTTTGGGAGGGAGTGCGGGCAGACGTGCGGTTCACACAGATCACCAAGGGTATCTGGAATTCCCCCAACTGACTCGGACTCAGAGTGTCTCACGTACGCAGGAGAATTCACGCTTCCTTCAACAGCGCATCCAAGTCGAGCGTCTCAGTAAACATGACTAGATCGCCGTTATCGTTCTTGGGCCATTCCTCGCGCAAACGGTCGCGATACAATTCAATTCCATTCTGATCCGGATCGCGCAGATAGATCGCCTCGCTGACACCATGATCGGCGGCGCCGTCGATCGGCCAGTTGTGATCGAGCAGTCGCTGAAGCGTTTGCGCCAGCGCCACCCGGCTTGGAAGCAGGATCGCAAAATGAAAAAGACCGGTGGCGTGCGGCGGGGGAGGGGTGCCGCCACGGCTCTCCCACGTATTCAATCCGATATGATGGTGATATCCGCCGGCCGAAAGAAAAGCGGCGTGTCGGCCCATGCGGGTGGTTAGTTCAAAGCCGAGAATCTCGGTGTAGAAATGAATCGCGCGCTCGAGGTTGGACACTTTCAAGTGAATATGTCCGATGACCGTTTTCGGATCGATTAATTGCGGCTTGGACACACTTATTTCCGCTGCTTCCAGTTCTCGTAATTCTGCCGCATCTGCTCAATGTGGCCGTGGGTGTGGTGCTCGTAAATATCCAGCCAGCGGCTCATGGTCATAATGCCCGCCTCGGGGTGAACAATCGCACGCTCCCAGACCGGATCCGGAAGATTCTTGATCAGTTCATAGGTAGACTTGCGGAGTGCGCGAAACAGGTCAAGCGCGGTGTCGGTGCTCAGATTGTGGTAGTGCATGAATCTGGCCCATTTGTCCTGATCGTAGGCGTAGATGGTATTCCCCGGCTCGGCCAAGAAGACACGGGCACGGACAAAAGAGTTGGCTTCCGAGTCGGCCAGATGGATGATGATCTCGTGAATCGACCAGCGATCCGGTGAGGGCTTGTACTGCCACATCTCTTTGGGAAATTCCCTAAGGGCGGCAACCAATAACTCGTGTGCGCGGCCGTACGATTCAATCTTGTCCGTGCGATTGGCAAACGTGGTAGTCATAGACCTTTCCTTTTCGTTACCGGCAGGTGTGTGTACCCGTTAGAACTGAGCAATTATTGGATTGTTCGCCCGCGATCAAGAGAAAAGTACAAAACGACCACCAGAATATTTGTCGCCAATGATCCGGCGGCCAGTGAAATTTCGCCGGGAGGTGCGGGGGCAAAAAGGCCGCCGTAGACGGTCATTCCCGCAATGAAAAGTGTGAGAATACCAATCAGCCATTTTCGTAGCGAAGAAATTTCGGCACTGTGTGTGAGGTAGAGCCATAGTCCGACAGTAGCGAGCAATATTTCAAGGCCCAACGCGATCGACATCTGATTCCAAAGCCCCAAGCCGAGTTTGTGGGTAGCAGTTCCGGCAAGTGGCAAATCCGGCGTGTGTTCGAGCCAATCGCAGACCCAGTGCAAGAAAACGGCGGTTGCGAGCGTGATTCCAACTTTCAATCGAATCGGAGTGCGCACAACAGCATAGCCGATTCCAAGCGCAAGCGGCGAATAAAGCAGAGCCGCAACCAGTGAGTGCGAATATGGAAAATCGAAAGTGAGAAAATGGATATCCAAATAATTTGGTGGGACCACCACATGCTCGGCCCCGACCAGAACGAGCATCCACAAAACGATATCCAAAAAGAGCGATCCGGCGACCAGCCAACCCACATTCAACTTTGGCTCCGCCTTCTTAAGCGCCAGCCCTACCCCTACGTGACCTGCGAACATC
>JBGAWZ010000480.1:0-2284 GCA_044227335.1 Candidatus Zixiibacteriota bacterium
ATCTTCCAGAATAGTTCGAATATCGGTCGGCACATCTTCGTACACCGGCAATTGACCGGCGTTGACAATCCCCATATCCATTCCTGCCTGAATGGCGTGATACAAAAACACGGTGTGCATCATCTCGCGGAGGGCCGCATTGCCGCGTATCGCGAACGACAGATTACTCACCCCTCCGCTGAGCAGGCAACCGGGCAGGGTGCGCTTGATAATTCGGCACGCCTCGATATAGTCGATCGCGTAGCGATTGTGTTCGTCCATGCCGGTTGCGATCGCAAAAATGTTCGGGTCGAAAATGATATCGGTGGCGGGAAAGCCAATGTCGATTGTCAGCATCTTGTATGACCGACGGCAGATCTCCACCTTGCGGGCCAGAGAATCGGCCTGCCCCTGCTCGTCAAATGCCATTACAACTGTCGCCGCGCCGTATTGCCGGATCAGTCGTGCCCGACGCTTAAATTCTTCTTCCCCATCTTTTAAGCTAATCGAGTTGACTACCCCTTTTCCCTGAGTGCACTTGAGGCCGGCTTCAAGTACATCCCATCGGGAAGAATCAATCATTATCGGCACCCGGCTGATGTCCGGATCTGAAGCGATCAATTGCAAAAAGGTGGTCATGGCGGCGACCGAATCGAGCATTCCCTCATCCATGTTGACATCAATCATCTGAGCGCCATTTTGAACTTGCTGGCGGGCAATAGCAAGCCCTTCTTCGAACTTCCCTTCTTTGATCAGCCCCGCAAACTTTGCCGAACCAGCGACATTGGTCCGCTCGCCGACATTGACAAAGAGCAGGTCAGGGTGAAAAGTTAGCGGCTCAAGTCCGGCCAGGCGCGGGTAATCCGGAACCTGCGGAATCTTGCGGGGGGGCACACCGTCAACCGCCGCTGAAATTGCTTTGATATGTTCGGGGGTGGTGCCGCAACAGCCGCCGACAATGTTGACCAGACCGGCGCGAGCGAACTCGCCGATCTGGGCGGCCATATACTCGGGAGTGTCGTCATACCCACCAAACTGATTTGGCAGACCGGCGTTCGGATAGACTGATACATACGTTTGGGCCATCGCCGAAATTGTCTCCAGATGCGGACGGAGCGCCTCGGCCCCAAGTGCACAGTTCCAACCGACACAGAGCGGCTCGGCGTGGGCCACCGAAATCCAAAATGCTTCGGGGGTCTGGCCCGACAGCGTTCGTCCGCTGGCGTCGGTAATGGTGCCGGAAATCCAGATCGGCAGATCGATTTGGCGTTCTTCGAAGAGGCGACGAATCGCAAATAGTGCCGCTTTGGCGTTGAGGGTGTCAAAGATCGTCTCGACCAACAGAATGTCGGCGCCGCCATCGATGAGCCCCTCGGCCTGTGTTCGATACACGGCCGCCAATTCATCAAATGAGATATTTCGGAATCCCGGACGGTTCACGTCCGGCGAAAGCGAGCAGGTCCGGTTTGTTGGACCGAGCGCCCCGGCAACAAATCTCGGCTTTTCCGGATCGGACTTCGTGAATTGGTCGGCCGCCGTTCGGGCGAGCCGTGCGGCCGCAACATTGATATCGTACACCGCAGATTCGGTCCCGTAATCAGACTGGCTGATCGCCGTGCCGTTGAAACTATTGGTTTCGATAATGTCTGCGCCGGCCGATAGATAGGCGCGGTGAATGGCGGCAATGACATCCGGCCGGGTCAGACAGAGGAGATCGTTGTTGCCTTTGAGATCTTTGCGATGGCCCGCAAACCGCTCCCCCCGGAAATCAGTCTCAGTCAACTCGTACGCTTGAATCATCGTCCCCATGGCCCCGTCGAGCACGAGGATGCGTTTTTCCAGTAACTTTTGCAGTCGTCCGGCTATTGCGGTCACTTTTCCCTGTTTCCGCCGAGGGGGCGATCATCGACCAATCTCGGCGCTGTTAAAAAGCGATCTTTTAGCGATAATGTCAATGACAGGCGCAAAACTAGCGGTGTAGCCACCCAATTCAGCGGGCGGATCTTATAGAGTGATTGCCAATCCAATAAGCTAGCCAATCACGCCGGCAGATTCTGCACTGATCGGCTGTTCATTCGTATGGCCGTTTGCGGTGGCGGCGGTTAGGAGGGACTGGATGGCATCTCCGAGTACGGACGACTTTGCCGGTTTTCTTACCGGGAGGACCGGTACAGCCGATGGCATGAAATCCCGATCCGATCCGTCAAGTCGATCTACCAGACAAATTGCAGGCCTCAAAAATCCATTGGCGCGGAGCTTTGCGAGAGTTGACTCGATGTCAGAGTGCTTCTCGGATGGCACATCA
>JBGAWZ010000481.1:0-2266 GCA_044227335.1 Candidatus Zixiibacteriota bacterium
GTATCGGCAATTATTCCAATTGAAATTCTCGAGTTCGACTTTTACGATTGTTCGCAGGCGAGACGCCTGCGGTCCCGCTCGTATGGCCAATGTTAGCTGCCAGATCCATTTGCATCTGAAACTTTATACTTTCCGCAACGGAAATTGCCCTCAAATGGCTGAGCAATTACTAAATTAAAAAATAAAACCGGAGCGCAAGTGTGATACCTGCGCTCCGGTCGATTCAACAGGAGTTTCAACTACTACATTCCCTGTTCTTACTTTGTCGTTGCCGGTATCTCAGCCGAGTACGGTGAGCACCCGTTGGAGTTGCAGGCTCTGATCCGGTAATAGTAGGTTGTCAGCCGGTTGAGTCCGGTGGTCGAGAAGAATGTCGTGTTCGGGCTCAGATAGACAACCCTCCCATAACGCTCGCCTCTGATCTGGTGCACCAGCTCAAACCACATTTCATTCTCGGAATTATCATCCCAGGCAACATCGACTCTGTTGGATGAAGTGAATACCACACGCAGATTGCTCGGAACCGCCGGGATGCCGTTGATGAATAGCGTCGTGGCGGTTGCAATGTTTGAGTAGGCCGAGACGCCTGTTCCGTTGAAAGCCAGGACACGATAGTTGTATGTCGTGTTGGCCACCAGACCGATATCGATGATTTCAGTCGTATCGGCTCCAACCAGGGCGATCTGGGTGAAATTGCCGCAGCCGGCTCCCAGACATCGTTCGATTCTAAATCCGACCTCATTCGACGAATTATCAACCCATTTAAGCCGGATCTGACTCGGTGAGAGAGTTTCAGCGACCAGGTTGGACGGCGCGCCTGGGTTGGCCAGTGTCGTCGCGGAAGCCACATTCGAGACGATCGTGTCATTGTTGGTGATCGCTGTTATCCGGTAATTGTGCGTCACCCCGGATGGAAGTCCGGAATCGATGTAGGAGCTGACACTCGCTCCAAGCACCACGAGTGGAGTGAAGTTGGTGCAGGGGGCTCCAACACAGCGATCTATTCTGAATCCCAGAACGTTATTCGGCGGGATATTCCAGCTCAGATATATCTGACTGGCGTTTTGTGTAGTTGCCGTTAGCACGAACTGGGTTTGAGGAGGTGACGCCGTCGACACCGTGGCAATGTTCGAATAGTCCGAATTACCCGCGCCATTAAAAGCTTTTACGCGGTAACTGTAGGTTGTCGCCAAAGCAAGGCCGGTATCGCTGTATGTCGTACGGTTGATTCCCAGTTCGGCAATTATGCTGAAGTTGGAGCATCCCGCGCCCTGACATCGTTCGATAATGAACCCAGTTTCGTTCTCCGAATTGTCATTCCACTTGAGATCAACCTGGGTCGTTGAGACCGCAGTCGCCGTCAAACCTGTCGGGTTGATCGGATTGTCGGCAGGTGGTGGCGGGGGTGGCGGAGGGGGAGGCGGATTATTCAATGCGATCGATGTCTCCCACAATCCTCGCCCGTGTGTCGCGATTCGCAAAATGCGCGCCGGATTGTGAATGGCCATGTCGAATACTGCAACGACCGGCAAACCGCTTCCGAAAGAAGCCCAGTTGAGCCCCCCATCTGTCGAACTGAAAATCCCAATATCGGTTCCGGCATAAAGGTTATAGGAATTTTCAGGATCGACGACAAACGCATTCACCGGGACGTCCGGCACACCCGTTCCCATCGGCTTCCATGTGGGATTGAGAGCATTCAGGTTACTGGTTTTCCAGATGTGTTGACCCGAAGCCAGGCCGAAACCCGATAAGGTTACATAAGCCGTATTGACATCTTTGGGATCGATCACGGCACGGCTTATATGGTAAGCGGGGATTGGCCCGGTCACATCTTCCAGCGTCGGGAATCCGTTCATCGTCCTGTAAACCTTGCCGGTTTCAAGACCGACGATGCGGACCTTGTCGTTCTGCGGAGAGATCCCGATGGCGGTGATTGCCGCACCTGCCACAAACTGCTGGCTGACTATCGCCATATTTTCGCCACGATCGCTCGACCGGTAGAGCCTGTCGGTGCCGAAATAGAGGCTGTTCGGGTTGCCCGGCCCGATCGCCATCGGCGCATAAAACTGCACTGCCGAGTCGTAGCATCCAATTCCATTTGGTGTCCCGCCGCAGCCGAAGAACTCCCACCCATAATCCTGAGCATCGCCGGTGTGTGTCACTCTGGCGAAGCCCACAACAGCGCCGGGAGCATTGAAATAGGTGTGATACATCGTGACGACGGTCGAGTCCTTGGCGTTCTGATCTATCTGCGCGTAACCGC
>JBGAWZ010000482.1:0-2264 GCA_044227335.1 Candidatus Zixiibacteriota bacterium
CCGAACAAAAATTCGAACTCGAATTGACCGTGCAGAATATCCGCGAGAAGGCGCAAGTAACAGTTCAGATCGGCACCGATCCAGAGGTCGAATTCGGCAATCTTACCGGCGGATCGCCGACGGTTACCAACAAGATCAACGGCACCGGCAACTCGACCATCACTTTCAAGTGGCTCGATTACAGCGATGCCAGCGCCGAACCGCTGACGCAGGTCGTCGAAAATCCGATCGAGACGTTTTATCCCAAACTTTCAACAGGCTTCCGCGTCGACTTCCAGCGCGATTACAACATCATTGTCAAACTCAAATCAGGAACGCCGCCCAAACCGCCATCAGTGCCACAGCTCTAAATGAAGCTCGAACATCTGATCTACGGTACCTTCCCGGACTTGCCGGGATCGCAACAAGTCGTATACAAATCCGCGGGCATCACTTCGGAACTCGAGAGCTGGCTGATCAGCCGCTACGATGCTTTTGGCGACTGCCGGACGGAGGAATTTCAATCGTCACTTACACTCCAGTGGTACCATGCTGACGATAGCACACTCGGAGCACTCACCAAGGTCAGTCATGCCGGTAAGGATTTTTCCGGACGCTGGGGCGCTTTGTTGAGGCACACGGCGATTCTCACGGTCGATCAATTTCGGGAGCTGAATGGGGACCTGTCGGGCGTAGCAAGCCTACTAGTTTCCGGTGGCAGTTCGGAGCAACTGGCTCAATCGGGCGATCTGGAGATCGAAGCCGACACTGATTCGCAGACGCTTCACGAACTGCTGTCTTCGCTCAATCTGGCCAATTATCTTTCGAACCTGAAAAAACTGCTGACCGGCGAACGGCTGGTACTCTTTTCTGATCTTAACACGCCGCATCTCAATCACTACTTGCAGTCGTTGGTACGGCTCGTACCCCTGAATTTCCGTGAACGGCTCAACTGGTCGGAGTTCGTCTTTCACTCGCTGCCGGGACTCGATCTATCGGTGGTTCATTCTTCGCGTTATTCAGCGCCTGAGGGCGACATCGTCGAATTTCAATCTGACGGCGAAAACAGTCTTGGCGATTTGCGCATGAGCGCCGAAGAGGCGGAAAATTACGGTTCGGCATTGGAGTTGGCCATGAAAGAAGGCGCCCAAGATGAACTCGAGCGCCTGCTGGGACTTGCTCTTCAGAAACCAATTGATGAGTCGCCTGAATAGGCGGTACCACCAATTTCAGATTACTTCTGGTACTTGACCGTCGTATCCTCGTTGACGACCGGTTTCCAGACATTTTTGCCCTGCGGAAATTCAATATCTCCGCCCTTGATCAGCCAGCCAATTGGGAAGAGGACGATCGAGATGATCTTCTTGCCGGCACCGCTCTTGCCTTTGAGCTCGGCAGAACCTCGAAGCGGAATCGCCGACTTGCCGGAGGACATCGTCGAGTCGAACTTGAGCGTCAGGTTGCCGCTACCGGCGTAGGCGCCGCCGCGACTGCGCTTGATCACGGTCGCAAACACGGTCGCACCCTTGTTGACGAGCTTCTTGTCGAATTTGACGATGTTTTCGAGAACCTTAAGTTTGACGGTTTGACCTGCGCGGGCCGCCTTCATGGCCTCAAAATCCTCCGCATCGACATAAACTCCGACGGAATCACCCTTGTTAAGCAGCGACTCACCAAGTGACTGACCATAGACCGGTTTCCAACTCAAGGTCAGCAGTGCCGCCAAAACTGCGACTATCAGTAGAGATTTCTTTATCAGGGTCATCAGCTTCTACCTCCTGTATTTGCTATACTCATCCCGGATCGGGCCCGGAAAATTGGTTCCCATGCAGGTAGGCAACATAAACCGTGCCAGCGTCGAGGTCAACCATAATTCTCGAAGCGCGATGAGTCCTTGACCTTGACCGCGAAATAGCGTTATACTGCAAATCTATGATAGTTGGACTTATTGGACTTGGACTCTCCGGCAAAACGACCATCTTCAATGCCGTCACCCGCGGCAACGCCGAGGTCTCAAGCTTTCAATCGCAAAAAGGCGCCTTCAACCGCGGCCGGGTACTGGTCCCGGATGAGCGCATCGACTGGCTGACCGCACTCGAATCCTCCAAGAAGACTGTCTACGCCGAGGTCGAATACATCGACGTTGCCGGCTTTTCCGGCGACAAGGAATCTTCGGTCGAGAACGAGATCCCGGCAGTCCTGCGTGAATGTGACGCTCTGGCACATGTGGTTAGGGCTTTCAGTAACGATGAAGTCCTTCACCCCAAGGGATCAATCAACGTCAG
>JBGAWZ010000028.1:0-10412 GCA_044227335.1 Candidatus Zixiibacteriota bacterium
CAGCTCTTCTTCCAGAAGACCTGAGGAACCACCACATTGCAGAAAATCATCGTCCAATAGGCCCAGGCGTAGGGCCCGAAGGCACGATTGATAAATGCAAACGTCTCGTAGGTATTTCCTGAATACCAGGCGATAAAGAATTCGCAACCGTACGAGTACCCGACCATCATACCGGTCACCATCATGATCATGTTCATCTTCTCGAAGTGATTGATGGTGATGATATTTTCAAGCGCGAACAGCTTGCGCATGATGATTGAAAGAGTAAGCACCATCGCGAATCCGGAAAAAATGGCTCCGGCAACGAAATACGGCGGGAAGATCGTGGTGTGCCAGCCGGGAATCAGCGATATGGCGAAGTCAGTTGAAACAACCGAGTGCACCGACAACACCAACGGTGTGGAAACTCCCGCCAGAACCAGATACGCCAGTTCATAATTTTTCCACTGGCGATTGCCGCCGCGCCACCCGAGCGAGAAGATACCGAAAATGAACTGACGGAGTTTGGTAGTCGCTCGGTCGCGCATGGTGGCAAGGTCGGGTATCAGGCCGACGTACCAGAACAGCGCAGAACAGGTGAAGTAGACACTAACTGCAAACACGTCCCACAACAGCGGTGAGCGGAAATTCGGCCACATTGACATTTGATTCGGAATCGGGAATACCCACCAGATGACCCACACACGGCCGACGTGGATTGTCGGGAATATCAGCGCACAAATGACGGCGAAAATAGTCATCGCCTCAGCCGACCGGTTGATCGAGGTGCGCCATTTTTGCCTAAAGAGGAATAGAATAGCGGAAATAAGGGTACCGGCGTGACCGATACCGACCCAGAAGACAAAATTGACAATCGCCCAGCCCCACGCCACCGGGATCATCAGGCCCCAGATGCCGGAGCCCTCCCAGAAAAGCCAGCCAATTGAACCCAGAAGCACCAGCACCAGCGACCCGGTGAATCCGATCGCCAAGAGCCATGCGACAGATATCTTGCGCTCGGCCAGCGACGATACCTTCTCGGAAATCGACCCAAACGTCTGATTTCCCAGTATCAGCGGAGTGGGAGTGTATCCGGGCTTTTGATCTGAGGGCGAACTCACGTTATGTATTACTTCCAATCATGTAGTTAAGCCAGTTCCGGATTCGGATTGCGCAGTTTAGCCAGATACGAGGTTCGCGTGCGCACGTTCAGTTCTTCAAGCAAACGGTAATTGCGATTGTTCTTCTTCAATTCGAAAACTTTGCTCTTCGGATCATTAATGTTCCCAAAGGTTATCGCTTTTGCCGGACAAGCCTGCTGGCAGGCGGTCTGCATATCACCGTCGGCAAACGAGCGCCCCTCGGATTTCGCCTGATTTTTCGCAGTATTGATACGCTGAACGCAATAAGTACATTTCTCCATCACACCGCGCGAACGCACTGTCACTTCCGGATTTTGTACCATCTTGACAACCTCCGGTAAGTCCTTTGTGTAATTGAAGAAATTGAATCTTCTGACTTTGAATGGACAGTTATTCGAGCAATACCGCGTGCCGATACACCGGTTGTAGACCATCACATTCAGCCCCTCGGCATCGTGATTTGTCGCCGCAACAGGGCAAACTGTCTCGCACGGCGCCATTTCACAATGTTGACAGGCAACCGGCTGATGCACCACGTCGGGCTCAGTCAGATCTTTCGGATCGTGACCTTCTTTGGCGGCAAAATATCGATCCAATCGAATCCAGTGCATTTCGCGACCGCGGTTTACCTGTTCTTTACCTACAATCGGGATGTTGTTCTCGCTCTGGCACGCAACTGCGCAGGCGTTGCACCCGGTGCAGACATTCAAGTCGATCACCATCCCCCACTGATTTCCTTCGGTATAGGTATGTTCATCCCACATCGAAACCAAGGGCGGATGTTCCGGCACTTCCGGTTTGAATTCCGGTTTGTGCTGATATTCCTCAAATCCCTGCTCTCGAATCAGCGGCCGACCTTCCATACTCCAGTGTTCCTGGGTCTGCGAAAGAATGTGCTCGCCCGAGCCTCTGACTACCGCCAATCCGGTACCGAAATCAGCAGAGCCGCGAAGCGCATACGCATCGGCGCCGACATTTTCAACTATCCGTCCGCCCGTTTTATGCCCATAACCAAGCGCCACTGAGATAGAATCGTCGGCCTGACCGGGACATATCCAGGAGGGAATTTCCATCCGCCGCCCTTCAAACTGAAGTTCAACCATCTGGTTATTTTGAATGCCCAGCTTGTCGGCGGTCGCCTGACTCATCAGAGCGGCATTATCCCAGGTAATCTTGGTAATCGGATCGGGCAATTCTTGTAGCCATCCGATATTGCCGAATCGGCCGTCGAGTATATTGCCGACATAGAACGAAATTTCGATGCCCTTTGATTCAAACTTGTGTGCGGAGATGGCAGAAGTGAGAGCGGATGAATCAATATTAGGTGTCACCGTCGCCAGCGCAGAACCCTTAAGCAGTCCATCGTGAAGTGTTCGCCGCCACTGCTTGTCAAAATCAAGCGCCGGCAAAAATGAAGACCACGTCTGCTTGACGGCATCATGACCTTTGCTCTCAAGGCCGGTGTTTACCTGCACGAGGAACTCAATCGCCGATTTGCCGCCGAAGAGCGGTTCGATCATTGGCTGGACAACGCTTAGAGTGCCATCTATCGCTCGCGCATCCCCCCAGCTCTCGAGATAGTGCGCTTGCGGCAATTGCCACTGGCATTTGAGCGAGGTCTCATTGATTTGCTCCGACAGGTGCACTGTCGCAGAGACTTTTTCAAGGGCACCCGCAAAGCCAGCCGTCGCCGGGGCGTTGTAGACGGGATTCCCACCGACAATCGCGAGCGTCTTAACGCCACCGGAATTCATTTTTGTAACTAACGCCGTCAGATCGACAGTGTTTGAAACTGCCGCGTCGGTCATCTCGCGATATGAAATCGTCGATCCGACATTCCCCAGCGCCACATTTATGGCCGTGACGAGCGCGTGCACCGCATTGGGCTGACGCCGCCCGGCGATAACCAGCGATTTTCCCCGGTTGCGCGCCAGATCGGCGGCGATCGCAGTAACTGTTTTTGCATCAACTGGCGAGGTAACTGAAGCGGCATTCGCGCCCTCAACATTGACACCATGCGACGCCAGTTCTTTTGCAACTGCAACAGCAAACGCGGCGACTTCCGACGTCTTCATCCGAATACGATGATCGGCCAGTGTTCCCGTAATCGAGAACATGCTTTCGGCGACATACAGACGATTCATCTCGTCGCTTTGCGACATCACCCGTCGGCCGTCGGCAAATCCGCGCGTGGCGGTGATATTTTCTGATTCGCCGCGCAGGAAATCGGAGTCGAGCGAAAGTATTACTTTGGCTTTGGCGAAATCGTACAGCGGCCGGTACATCTTGCCAGTCACTGATTCAATCCCGCGATACATATTCTCATCCGATACGGGCGACCAGACCGCAACGGTTGCCTTCGGAAATGCTCTCTTGAATTCGGAAACCAAACGCGCCAATGTCGGCGAGGAGAACTCCTCGATCAAAAGACCGAGCCCCTCACCCTGCGACGCGGTATATTTCTTGTACTCTTCAGCCCAGAATGCGCCAAACGCCACCCAACTCGAATCCTGACTTTTCAGTCTTGGCGTGCGCGCACGATCGGGATCGTACAGTCCAAGTATCGATGCTTCCGTGTGAATATTTGATGAACCAAGCGATGACGGATGGTCCGGGTTGCCATGAATCTTAATCGGACGACCGTCGCGGGTGGTGACTAAAAGGCCGTAGGCGGAAAGGCCAAGCGGCATCGTGGTCGCATAATAGGTCGGCTTGCCGATTGTGACTTCTTCAGGTTGCGTCACATACGGGACAATTTTCTCAACCGGGCGACGACATCCGGCAAGTCCGGCTAACGCGGCGGATGCTCCCATTAGAGTGAGAAAACTTCTCCGCGACCACTCGTTGTTCATCTCTTCGGCGCCCTGAGGAAATTCGCGCTCTAAGAATTCGCGAAACTTCGGCGTGTCCTTGATCTCCTCAAGACTGCGCCAATACTGCCGGCCGGTCATATCGCTTCGCGCCTCGCTCATCGGTGACACCCCGAACAATCAACCGGCGCCTTGATATGGCGCTCGACAATCATCTGTGCGCCGACCTCACTTTGATTTTCCGGCGCGGACCACTTCATATTGGTAACTTCGCTCGTCGGTCTCAGGTTTGGCGCCGGATTGCGGTGGCAATCCAGACACCAGGACATAGAGAGCGGTTGTGACTGAGTGACTTCTTCCATTTGCGCCACATTCCCGTGACAACTGATACATCCCACTCCGGCCCGCAGGTGGGCTTCGTGATTGAAATACACATACCCGGCCAAATCATGAACCCGTGTCCATTGGACGGGCGTTTTCGTCTGCCAACTTGCGCGTATCATGGCCAACTTTTCGCTTTCCGGTTTGACCAGTTTATGGCAATTCATACAAACGCTGGTGGCCGGAACATTTGCTTTGCTGGAGTTCTCAATATTGAAGTGACAATATCGGCAATCGATTCCCAAATCGCCGGCGTGGAGCTTGTGGCTGTACGCGACCGGCTGTTTGGGACGATAACCAACCTCGGTGTATTTGGGTGTCCAGTAGTACCATATCCCCGCGATTGCCACTGTGGCAAACAGGCCACCCGCATTGACAATTAAGAGCGGAACCCGATTGGACCATTTGGGGAATATCTGGGCCACTACCTACACCATTAGTTCAATTTTTCACAAGCGGCAGGCTGTTGGTCCTGGACATTCGACCAACGACGGGGGTTCGCTTCCTGCCTTCTGTTTCCCGGGTACATCGAAGGTCGAAAATATGCCTGTGCTCTATCTATGTCAAATGTTTATTCAAAAACATTTGCCGACAGCGTGGGCCTGCGATAACGACAATAAATAATGGATTACTTTTGTCGGATATCCCGAGGCGGGAAGTTTTTCCGTTCGTTCACGAAATAAGCGAGTCGACAATAATCGCCGTGAACAGCGCGAATAGATAGACAATCGAATAGCCAAAAAGCCCACGAGCTGTCTTTTCGCTCTGCTTTTTGAAGGCGTCAATCGCCTTGACAATAAACCAGGCTCCGAGCACCGCCGCCGCGATGCCGTAAAGCCATCCACCGCCGTAGAAGATGACTACCAACGAGGCCGCCACAACAATAAATGAATAGGCCACAATCTGCCGAAGAGTCGCCAGGTCTCCCTTGACCACTGGCATCATGGGAAGTTGCGCCCGAACGTAGTCATCTTTGCAGAAAAGCGCGAGCGCCCAGAAGTGAGGCGGTGTCCAGAGAAAAACAATCAGAAACATCAGCCACGGCAACACCGCAGTGCCACCGGTCGCGGCCGCCCACGCGCCGACAGGCGCCATAGCGCCGGCGACTCCGCCGATCACGATATTTTGGACGGTATTTGGTTTGAGCCAGAGGGTATAGAACAGGCTGTAGAAGAGAATCGTCGCGACCGACATCGCCGCCGAAAGCCAATTGAAATAGATGGCGAAAATAGCCACGCCGATCACGCCAATAACAATCGAGAATAGTAGCGCATGCAGAGCCGACATTCTCTCCATCGGCAGGGGGCGCCGATTGGCGGTGCGTTTCATTTTGGCGTCGATTTCCCGCTCAAAATATTGATTGAGCGCGTTGGCACATCCGCCGGTCAGATACAGCGCCGCCATCACCAGCGCAAATCTCCCCGGCTGTGAGAGCATGCTTCCTTCCGCCACCAACGCAGTCGCGCCGGTGAACATCACCAGTAACATGATAGTCGGTTTCGTCAGCTGTATATAATCTGAAGGTAACGTCCACATCGTTGTTCTATCTCTCTTGTTCTTAAGCGATCCAATATACACGTCCACTTCGAAAGCGCAATTTGACTCTCGCCCTGCGATCAGTATTCTCAGATTGGAAAACGATAGAAGTTGTCGCGAGTTCTGAAAATGCGGAGCAGTCGTATCTATTATTGTGAGATTGCTGAGAACGCATCCGCCCATAGTTGATGGTCAATTGGCTGTTCATCCACGTAGATTTTGGTAGCCCAAATTACCCCCGATCCGCAAGAGTTCTTCTATAATGATATATCCACAATCGCGGTGGACTTTGGTGGATAAGTCGGGGATTGACACATAAGACATTACCTTGCAACGACATAAGTACGTAGGAGTTTTCAACAGGGAATTGGGGGTTCCGTTACTTGCAACAGAATCCCTGTAACAGGCTATAAATAAATAGATTACATAAACCTAATTGTCACAATTGGTCGAATCGGAAATTGGGGACAATGCTCCCGCCTTTTCTAACTTTTCCGTAGTCGCATACAATTCAACCACCTACGAAATTTTCCCGGAAAACACCAATTTTAGTGGTCGAGCACGCTTGACCCCCTATATCTTGTGCCCCTCGCTCGAAACGGCCTGTTTTCAGACCAGCCGGGATCGGCATTACCGATCTGGCTGGCCGAAGAAAATTCGCCCTGTCGAGCGCGACAATAAGACACGACGTTTTTGAAAAACTGTATCAGGTCTGCCCCCTCACACACGGATTGGTGTGCGTTCGCGCGACCGCCATGGGCAGAACGGGAGGAATGTGAAGATACAACGGTACTTCACCAAAGAGGGAGAATCCCCCTACACACGGATTCGCTTTGCCAATCGCACCTCGGAGATTCGCAATCCCGACGGTTCGACAGTGTTCAAGCTCGACAATATCAATGTGCCCGAATCCTGGTCACAGGTGGCCGTTGATATTCTCGCACAAAAGTATTTCCGAAAAGCGGGCGTGCCAGTAGTCGACGAGTTCGGCAAACCGGTGCTCGACGAAGACGGAAACCAAAAAACCGGCGGCGAAACCGATGCCCGTCAGGTGTTTCATCGCCTCGCCGGATGTTGGCGCCACTGGGGTGAAAAACACAATTACTTCGACACACCCGCCGATGCGCAGACATTTTACGACGAGCTGTGTTATATACTCGCCGCACAGGTCGCGGCCCCCAACTCGCCACAGTGGTTCAACACCGGACTCAATTTCGCTTACAACATTTCCGGTGTTCCGCAAGGACATTTCTTTGTCGATCCGACAACTCACGTCCTGACCGAAGCGAAAAACGCCTACGAACATCCCCAGCCGCACGCCTGTTTTATTCAGTCGGTCCGCGATGACTTAGTCAACGACGGCGGCATTATGGATCTGTGGCTTCGCGAGGCCCGACTGTTCAAATACGGTTCCGGCACCGGCACGAATTTTTCGACTATCCGCGGCGAAGGCGAGCCGCTCTCTGGCGGCGGACAGTCCTCCGGTCTCATGTCGTTTCTGAAAATCGGCGACCGAGCCGCCGGCGCAATCAAATCGGGCGGAACTACCCGCCGGGCCGCCAAAATGGTCTGTCTTGATCTGGATCACCCCGACGTTCTGAACTTTATCGATTGGAAGGTCATCGAAGAACAGAAAGTCGCGGCATTGGTAGCCGGCTCCAAGATGATCAAGGCGCAACTCAAGTCGATCTTCACCGCTACCAAAGTTACACAGGACGACGGCACCTTAGCCATCGTTGCCGACGCCAACAAAAACGACAAACTGAAAACTGCCCTCCGCACCGCCAAACGCTTTGCGGTGCCGGCGCAGTACATTAAGAAAGTCCTCGAACTGGCCGAACAGGGCATCACCGAAATCGACTTCATTGACCTGGACACCAACTGGGATTCCGATGCTTACCTGACAGTCTCGGGACAGAACTCCAACAACTCGGTGCGCATCCCCAACGAGTTTTTTGAGAAACTGCAGGCGCGTGAAGACTGGATTCTGCGCGACCGCACAGCCGGTCGCCCATTCAGCAAGATTCCCGCAAAGGAAATGTGGGACAAAGTCTGCTACGCCGCCTGGGCCTGCGCAGATCCGGGAGTACAGTTCGACACCACCATCAACGAGTGGCACACCTGCCCCGAAGATGGCCGGATCAACGCCTCCAATCCCTGTTCGGAATACATGTTCCTCGACGATACCGCCTGCAATCTGGCGTCGATCAATCTCGGAACACTCGTCGATGAGAATTCCAATTTCGATATCGACGGGTACTTGCATGCGGTGAAAGTCTGGACGGTTGTCTTGGAAATCTCTGTGCTCATGGCCTCTTTCCCGTCCAAACCGATCGCGCAGAAGAGTTACGAATTCCGCACGCTCGGTTTGGGATACGCCAATCTCGGAACCGTTCTGATGCGCATGGGGATTCCGTATGATTCCGCTCGCGGCTACGCCTGGTGCGGCGCACTCACCGCGCTGTTGACCGGACAGTCTTATGTGACCTCGGCTGAGATGGCCAAACAGCACGGCGCTTTCCCCGGCTACTACCGCAACCGCGACCATATGCTCAAGGTGATCCGCAATCACCGTCGCGCCGCCTGGAATGCCGAAAAATCCGAGTACGAAGGACTGACCATCAAGCCGACCGGCATCAACCCGGCCTACGTTCCAGAAGAACTGGTCCAGCGCGCCCGCAAAGTCTGGGACAAAGCGCTTGAGCTTGGCGAAGTCCACGGATTCCGCAACGCGCAGGTTTCGGTGATCGCACCGACCGGCACGATCGGCCTTCTGATGGATTGCGACACCACCGGCATTGAGCCGGATTTCGCGCTCGTCAAATTCAAAAAACTTGCCGGTGGCGGATATTTCAAGATCATCAACAATTCGGTCCCGCAGGCGCTCTCTCGCCTGGGATACACCGACACCGAAGTCAAGGCGATCATCACGTATGCCACCGGGCATCGCACACTCAAAGGCGCGCCGTATATCAACCATGAATCGCTCCGCGCCAAAGGATTTGGCGATGAAGAGATCGAAAAGGTTGAAAGCTCGCTACCGAATGTTTTTGACATCGGTTTTGCCTTCAACAAGTACACCCTCGGCAAAGAGTTCATTCACGACACGCTCGGGTTCACTGACGATGTCGTCGAGTCGTGGGATTTCAATCTTCTCCGCGCTCTCGGCTTTACCAAAGAACAGATCGATCTGGCCAACGAATACTGTTGCGGCACGATGACAGTCGAAGGCGCGCCGCATCTGAAAGAGAAAGACTTCGCCATTTTCGATTGCGCCAACAAGTGCGGCAAGATCGGCAAGCGATATATCTCGTACGAAGCGCACATCAAAATGATGGCGGCCGCCCAGCCGTTTGTATCCGGCGCGATATCCAAGACGATCAACATGCCGGCCGAAGCAACCATTGACGATGTCAAAAAGGCCTACCGGCTTTCGTGGGAGACGATGAACAAGGCGGTCGCGCTCTATCGCGACGGCTCCAAGTTGTCTCAGCCCCTTTCGTCTGCGCTCTTTGACGACGACGAGCACGATCACGACATGCCGCTCACCATCGAATCCGCCTCGCAGAAAATGGCCGAACGGCTGGTCTTCCGTTATATCGCCAAACGTCGCAAACTGCCGAACCGTCGCGGCGGCTACACCCAGAAAGCTGTAGTCGGTGGTCACAAGATCTATCTGCGCACCGGTGAGTATTCCGACGGCACGCTCGGCGAAATCTTTCTGGACATGCATCGCGAAGGCGCCGCTTTCCGATCGCTGATGAATTGCTTCGCCATCGCTGTTTCTCTCGGCCTCCAACATGGAGTGCCGCTTGAGGAGTTTGTCGAGGCCTTCTTGTTTGCGCGATTCGAGCCGAACGGAATGGTCGACGGCAACAAGGCGATCAAGATGTCGACCTCGATCATCGATTACATCTTCCGCGAATTGGCGATCTCGTACCTCGGCCGAAACGATCTGGCGCATATCTCCGAGGATGATCTGCGCGGCGACACGATCGGTTCGCCGGCCGACGAAGGCACCGAGTACGAGGCCGAGGAACCGGCGTCGGAAGGGTACTCCAGCAGTCAGCTTTCGCGCGCCAGCCGTATGGATAATGATATTCATACCTCGCATCTGACATTGTCACAGGGAAATGGACATGATGGACATAATGGGAACGGGCACCACTCAGGAGGAGGAAACGGCCATGACTCACCGATGGACCATGCGGGTACAACACCGCGTTCTGCAGGCGAAACGTCGATGCTTAAGCATGCAACAGCCGCACCACGAAGCGGCGACACCGTCGGCGGCACTGCCGCACTCAGTGGCGGAGCCGCAGTCGCTGACAGCGGGGTCGCCGTTGATCAGCGCATCGCCAATAAAATCCGACTCGCGCGAATGAGCGGATACGAGGGCGACATGTGCCGTGAGTGCGGATCGTTCACGATGGTTCGCAACGGAACCTGTTTGAAGTGCGACACCTGCGGTTCAACCAGCGGGTGCAGTTGAGGTGACTCCGGGCAAATAACACCTCTGACATTGCAACATAGATAGGCGCCGGTCGAACCCCACCCGGCGCCT
>JBGAWZ010000483.1:0-2257 GCA_044227335.1 Candidatus Zixiibacteriota bacterium
ACCCCCTCGGCGATGGCGCCGCAGTTGATTGCCACAAACGGCCGGTCACTGCGAGTTGAATCACTGTGCACTGCGCGGGCGACCAGTTCTTTTCCCGATCCCGACGGTCCCACCACCAGAACCGTGACATCAGTCGGTGCAATCCGGTCAATTGTTCGCGCGAGCGCTTTCATCGCCGATGAGCGGGCGACCATTCCGTAACGAGCCAGCAGTAGCTTGTCTGAGAGAATCTGCCTGATCTTCTTAGCCATATCGTCGACGCCAAGTTGGCGCGACAAAACGCCGTCGAAAAAGTCGGAATCTGGTGCGGGCTTAATATCTGTGGTGATCTGCCAGATCTCGGTCAGCCCCTGTGGACGGCGCAATTTAGTCGCCACCGCAGAAGTCAATTCTCGGCGGTCTTCATCGGCCAGAATCAAGTCGATCCGCCGCTCGCGCACCATGCGGTAGACTTCGGAAAGTTCGGAAGTCACATACCCAAGCTGACCCCAAGTAACAGAAGTGTCAGCAGAATGATTGGGCGAAAGAAACAGTATTACTTTCTGTACCGCGCCAGCCGCGCCCGAAGGCACTGTGTCTCGCCTGTCTGTCATCGTCGCTTACCCTTTTTGCGCTTACTTATGACTTTCACCAGATTCTTCTTACGTTCGCGCTCGCCGGATTTTTTACCGCGAAATACACCGGGCTTCTTTGAAAGCGTACTCGTGCGGTCAGCCAGATAAAGTTCTACTTCGCTCTTTGCGGTATCGACCCGTTGTACGCCCACCCGTATTGTGTCACCCAGGCGGAATCTTCGTTCGGTTCTCCGGCCGGTGATCGCATAGTGTTTTTCATCGTAGATATAGTAATCGTCATCGATGGATGACAATCGGACCATTCCTTCGGCCCCAAGTCGCAAGAGTCGGACAAAAAAGCCATGGGGTGTCACTCCCGAAACTACCCCTTCGTACTCCTCGCCGATGTGTTTGGCCATAAAGGCCACCTGCTTAATCTTGACCGCCATCCGCTCGGCCTGTTCGGCCACTCGTTCAGTCTCCGAGCAATGCGTTCCGACCGCATCGATCAGATCCGGTACGCGCTTGGCCAGCGCATGCGGGTATTTCCCCGGCCGCACTAATCTGAGCAGGCGATGAACGAGCAAATCAGGGTAACGCCGGATGGGCGAAGTGAAATGCGTGTAATGCGAGTAGGCGAGGCCAAAGTGGCCGATATTGTCCCGTTGATAGACCGCTTTTTTCATAGACCTTAACATGAGTTCGTTTATGAAATCGGCCTCGGGAAGATCCTCGATGCTTTTCAGAAACCGGGCAAAGTGAATCGGTTTGAGGTTGGGTGAGACCGGGAATTTCTGCCCCAACCGGCTCATCAGATATGAAAACGCCTCCGCCTTTTCCTGATCGGGACGGTCGTGCACACGGTACAAAAACGGCTGGCCTAAACGAAATACCTCAAGCGCCACGGCCCTATTGGCGGCCAGCATGAACTCTTCAACCAGGCGATGCGATTCCAATCGCACCCTATTCCCCAATTCAACCACTTCACCCTGGGCATTTAGCACTATTTTCGCTTCCGGAAGATCGAAGTCAAGCGAGCCTTCGGCGAAGCGACGTTTGGTCAACAGTGTCGCCAGCTCCCGCGCGATTTTCAGGTTGTCGCCGATCTCCTTTGAAATCGACGGCACACCTTCTCCGTTAAAAAACGATTGCACCTGCTCATATGTCAGCCGCGCTTTGGATGAAATCACCGTGTCAGCTATTTCCCATTTGATCGCTTTGGCCTGCTTGTCAAATTCGATGAATACTGAAAAAGTCAGTCGCTTGCGATCGGGGCGGAGCGAACAAGTATCGCTGGAAAGCACCTCTGGTAGCATCGGAATGACCGTCCCCGGCAGATAGACCGAATTTCCACGCAGGAGTGCCTCTTTGTCCAGCGCCGAACCATCGTCGACATACGCCGAGACATCGGCGATATGAACTCCCAGCCGGTATCCGGTTGAATGTTTCTCGACTGAAACGGCATCGTCATGATCTTTGGCATCGGCCGGATCGATTGTGTAAATACAATCGCTTGTCAGGTCACGCCGCCTTGACAACTGAGCGTCCATCGACAACCGTGCCGCGGCGGTCTCTGCTTCGGCCAGAACATCAGGCGGAAAACTATCGGGCAAATTGAAACTACGGGCGACCGCTTTCATATCCACACCCGGCGCGCTCGGAAGTCCCAGCCGCTCGATAATTCGCCCCTCGGGGTTCATTTG
>JBGAWZ010000484.1:0-2256 GCA_044227335.1 Candidatus Zixiibacteriota bacterium
TACCGCGGCACACGGATCAAGCTCGAGCGGTTGCGCTGTCCCCACGCCACATACACCGGCGCTTCGTACCCCGGAACCAGCCGCTTGTACGAGTTCACCCACTGGTTGGTCACCAGTGTGATTTCGCGGATGTGCGTCAACACACCGGCCATGAACTGGCGGGCCATCTTTGACAGGAAGAATTCGGCATTCTTATCGAAAAACAAATTGGTGCCGTCTTTGAACAGCGACATATGGCAGTGCATCCCGGAACCGTTCTGTCCAAAAATCGGCTTGGGCATGAATGTCGCATAGACATTGTTGGCCACCGCGACTTCTTTGACAATGCTCCGGTAAATCTGCACAAAGTCGGCCATTACCAGCGACTCCTGATATTTCAGGTCGATCTCGTGCTGTGACGGCGCCACTTCGTGGTGGGCGCACTCAACCGGAATGCCGAGCAGTTCCAGCGCGTTGACCGTCTTGGTGCGGATCTGCGTTCCCATATCGACGGACTGGTAATCGAAATATCCATCCTGATCCAATATCGACGGCGCTTTTTCATTTTCGAAGTAGAAATACTCGCATTCGGGGCCGACATAGAATGTCCACCCCTTGTCGTGCACTTTCTTCAGATTCCGCTGCAACACCCAGCGCGGATCGCCGTCGTACGGCTTTCCGTCGGGAGTCTGAATGTCGCAAAACATCAGCCCGACTTTCATGCCGTCGATCTCCCACGGCATCACGCGAAATGTCTTCGGATCGGGGATCGCCATCAGATCGGATTCATCGATCCGTGCGAATCCTTCCACCGATGATCCATCAAATCCCTGTCCTTCTTCAAGCACCTGCTCGATTTCCGAACGGGTGATATCCATCCCCTTGATCCGGCCGAGAATATCGGTCATACAGAGGCGGACATACCGCACTCCGCTCTCGTCGATCATCCGGAGGACGTCTTCTCTGGTCTTTGTCACGGGTACTGCTCCTGGCAAACGGTTACTTGGCCTTCTGGAAAGGCGGTAATTTATCGGCCGTGACCCAATCGACAAGCAAAAACTGGCCTGACCAAATCTATTTTTTCAACAAAGTCTTCACTGCCGTCAAGAAATGCCCCTAACAACGTCATTGCGAGCGTCCCGAGTCACCCTGAACCTGTCGAACGGTGAGGGACCGAAGCAATCTCGCTTTCCGCCTTTGACTTATCAGAGATGCGTCATTTCTTGGCCGCACCGCATACGGCTCGCCGCGCAATTACCGCGACAATAGAAGGTATCGAGGATTACTATTCACTAAGACGGAGCGAAACCGACTGCCGCACTGGGACAAACTTGCGGCACTTGACCCCGGCCAGATCGAAAATCCGACGGGCGGCGATAAACTTGTCGTCGGTCGAATATTTGTCGCTCAAATAGACCACTTCCCTAATACCAACTTGTACAATGAGTTTAGCACACTCATTGCAAGGAAAGAGTGAAACAAACATCGCGCCGCCGTCAAGGTCGGGCTTATTCGAGGCATTGGTGATCGCGTTCATTTCGGCGTGGCAAACATACGGATACTTGGTATCGAGGTAATCCCCCTCACGCGCCCACGGCAGGTCGTCGTCGGACAGCCCGGCCGGGAAACCGTTATACCCGATCCCGATAATCCGCTTGTTTTTGTTCACGATGCAGGCCCCTACTTGGGTGGAGGGGTCTTTGGAACGCTGGGCGGAAAGCTGGGCCACCGCCATGAAATACTCATCCCAGCTCAGATAATCGGTGCGTTTGGTGGTCATGGTCGTGAAGGATAACGACTGACGGCCCACAGGTCAACACTGTCATGCCGACCACATACTGTCATCGCGAGCCCGCTTCGGGCGTCGCGATCTCTCTTCATCCACTGCCGCCGCCCCCGTCCGCCGTCTCACATGATAATCACCAGTTTCCCAATCTGAACCTGGCCGTCGTCAGATTCGACTGTCCAGTAGTACAAGCCTGAAACTGCCAACTGCGTGTTGCGGGTGATTAAATCCCAGGTCTCATGATTCGACATCGGGTCCCACGACGGCACATTATGGTCGATCTGGCGCACCAGGTCGCCATCAAGTGAAAATATCCTAATCGTGCATTGTGCCGGCAAATTGTAGAAATGTATTCTCCGGTTGCGGTCGGCCGGGCGATCACGCTCTCCGGGACCGGCGCCTTCAAAACCAAGCCTGGCGTAGCCACCGTCGATGCGGTACGGGTTGGGGTAAACATTTACTTTCATCCCTTTCGCGACCGCCGAGTCACT
>JBGAWZ010000485.1:0-2253 GCA_044227335.1 Candidatus Zixiibacteriota bacterium
CCACGGGAACTGTTTCATTCGTCCCCAAAGCTACTCCCTTCTGGGGAATCGATACAGCATCGGTGACCATCACTGTCACATCTTACGAACTCTTGGTCCCCGGATTCTTCACACCGCCGCCACCGACCATGCAGGAAGGGAAAGAGGACGACTCAAATGACAAGACTGGCGAGCTTGCCTGCGACCCGTGCAAGTTTGCAATTCTGATTTCCGGCGGTATCGACGCGGAAAATAACAACCCCGGCTTCTGGAAGGACATCGAAAATCTCTATGAATACAAGACCGACCCAGCTGGTGGAAACTACTGCCCCGAGAACGTAGAAATTCTCTACTACGACGGCAACAGTGGTAATTCCGGCGCTATCCACGACAGCCTGGTCAACTCATGTACAGAAGCCAATGTCCAGGCAGCCCATGACCGCATCGCCAAGAAAATCGCTCAATGCCAGCGCGACAGCATGGATGCTACCGTTCAGAAAATGATCTCCAACCACGGCGAAGACGGCGCCGGCGCCTGTCTCTTCGGACCCGGAAATATCTCGCCGGAAGAACTCAAAAACATGCAGCAGCCGCTCATCGATTCTTGCTGCGACTTCATGTTCGATGAATTCACCGAGTGTTTTGGTGGTGATATGGCCGAAGGAATCAAGGGTCTGGATGATAAAGCAAAGACCGAAATCCATGGCAACTCGGCTGCAGGCGGCGAAAGCTCCGCTTGGGGCGATGAGACTGGCAGCGTTTATTTGCAGGAAAAAATAAGGCGCCTCCGTCTCGGCGAGGATTACGAATCCGCAGTTCGCGGCGCCAAAGAGAAATACAAGGAGGATTTGGAAAAATTTAAGGCAGAAATTGACAGCCTTATTGACGAGATCGACAGCATCTTGAATGTTCTTCCTCCGGGCGACCCAGATCGGGATGAACTGGAAAAAGCTCGTGATGAATTGCAAGGTACATCAAATGATCTTCAGGACTCGCTCGCCGACGGCTCCGATAGCTGGGTGCGCTACATTTTCAAGAAATACTGCGAATGGAAGAAGATCGTCGTCGCTCCGGGCGGACAATTCAAGCTCAAATTCAAAGGCAGCGGCGGGTGCGGAAATGTCTCGGTCTACAAAGAAAACGCCGATGGCTCCAAGACCAAAGTCAAAGTCTGGAATTGGAACTTGCCGGGAAGCGCCGGTTATGTTGCCGGTAATGATGAACGAGTAATAAACGCCGACCTCACCGGAACCGGCATCTACTGGATTCACAACGATAATGGCGAATTTCAGGTTACAGTCGATGCACTCAAGAGCCAGACCCTTCCCGAGTCGGCTTCAAATATTCCGACGTTCGCCGGATTCTCACTCGGCGGAACCGACAACTCGCCAGCCGAATTCGGCCTTATCACCAGCCCCGGAATGACAATTCCAAATATCGAATTGACGCCGCTGAATCTGGTTTCTGTACCGAGTACCATCGGCCCGTGCGGTGGAGTCGGCCAGTTGACAGTGACATTCACTGCCCAACCGAACCCGTGGTGGCAAGACATGGAACTTCATATCGTGCCCTTCCAAGTCATGCAGCCCGGAATGCTGCAAATCCAGTGTCCATCCGCGCAAATACCGTTTACGCAGATTCCGCTTAGTCCCGGCCCCCCAACGCCGTTTACTGTCCATCTCGGCATGATCCCGCCCGGAATGGCCCAATTGTCGCTCATCTCGCAGGGCGGCCTTTGCGTTATGATGGATAGTTGGGGTATGCGCTCGCTCATTCCGACATTCCCGGAATACGTCTGCGGCGACGCCGACGGAAACGGCATCATTACGATTTCCGATGCTGTGTTCCTGATCAATTACATCTTTTCCGGTGGACCGGCGCCGAGCCCGGTGGCTGCCGGAGATGCTGATTGCAATACTATCGTGACAATTTCTGACGCCGTCTATCTCATCAATTATATTTTCAGCGGCGGTCCCTCGCCATGCAGCGGCTGCTAGAATCATAGACAACTAACGGTTGTTTGAACCTCAAGCGGCGGTCGATGTCGACCGCCGCTTGATTCTTTAGTTGCCGACTTTCAAGAATCGCTTTACTTTTTGATCAAGCATGTCAAAACCTCGAATCGAGTTTCGCACCAAACTACTGCTGGCCTTTGCGGTTTGGTGGTTAATTTGGGCTTACAAACCCGCCCACTTCTCCGACTGGGTGTTGGAAAACGTCCTGACAATAGCTTTCATCACGCTTCTGGCAATTACCCGCAACCGCTTCCGCTTT
>JBGAWZ010000486.1:0-2252 GCA_044227335.1 Candidatus Zixiibacteriota bacterium
TTTGGGACAAAAAAAGCGCCCGGCCTTTGGGGCCGGGCGCAACCTGAGCATAAACACTCGACTGGCCGTCAGACAGCGTAGGTCTGGGTAATCTCCTTGTTGTCCGAGGCGTCGTAGATTTTGAACTCCCGTGGCGAAATCGTCGTGTCGCGGACCAGATTGATACGGAACTTATAAGCCCGCATGATCCGCTCGATCCGATTGGCGCCGTCTTCGGTCATCGATCCGGCCAGATCGGGCGAAAGCACCAGATGATACTGCGCAAACTTTCTGGCCGCCGCCGCCCGCACAAACCAGCGTTCGATCTTGGCCGCCAGCGTCTCTTTCGACGGAATCCGCCCGAGCCCATCGCAAACCGGGCAGTTTTCCGAAAGACGATGCAGATGCGACGCCCGCACTCGTTCGCGAGTCATCTCAATGAGACCAAACTCGGTCACCGGATTTATCGCCCGTTTGGCGCGGTCATGCCGGAAGGCGTTTTTGAACTCCTCGTAGAGTTTCCGCCGGTTTTCCCGGTTGTACATATCGATAAAGTCGCAGACAATCAGTCCACCGATATCGCGAAGCCGAATCTGCCGCGCGATTTCCCGCGCCGCCTGCAAATTCGTTTCGTAAATCGTCCGCTCCTGATCACGGCTTCCAACAAACCGCCCGGTGTTAACATCGATCGTTACCATCGCTTCAGTCTGATCGATCACCAGGTACGATCCCTTTTTGATCCAGACTTTGCGGGCGAGCATCTTGTCAATTTCCGGTTCCAGTTCGTACGTGTCAAATAGCGGAATCGCGCCTTTGTAGAGCGAAATCCGGTCGCGCAGATGCGGCGCCACCTGGCGGGCGTACGCGATGATCTTCTTGTAATCCTCGCGATTGTCGGTGACGAGCTTTTGCACTTCGTCGGTCAGAATGTCGCGGATCATCGAAACGATCATCTCGGATTCTTTGTGAATCAGCGACGGCGCCGGGAGTTCTTCGGATTTCCGTTTGAGTTTGACCCAGAGCTTTTGCAGACGCTTGATATCCTCGGCAAAGTCTTTTTCCTCTTTGCCTTCTCCCTCAGTTCGAATAATCAAACCGAATCCCTCAGGACGGAGTGGCGTGAGCAATTTGCGAAGCCGCTTTTTCTCTCCCCAATCGGCGATTCGCTTGGAAACCCGGACATGGTCGTCGTCGGGAACCATTACCAAATACCTGCCCGGAAGTGAAATCTCCGAGGCAATCCGCGGTCCCTTGGTGCTGATCGGCTCTTTGATCACCTGCACCAAAATCTGTTGCCCTTTTTTCAAGACTGTTTCGATTCCCTGGCGCCGCGTCTTGCGGATAATTTCCGCCGGAGCTTCTTCTTCGTCCTCTTCGTCGGCGTCGTACCGTCCGCGCGATTCTTTGGCGATATCCGAGGAATGCAGATACGCCGCCTTTTCCATGCCGATATCGACAAAGGCCGCCTGCATTCCGGGAAGCACCGTATTGATGACCCCTTTGTAAATGTCGCCGACCATCCGGTCAGCCCCCGGGCGTTCTACCTGCAACTCTACCAGTTTGCCATCTTCCAAGATGGCGACGCGAGTGTCGTACTCAGTTGAACTTATGACAATTTCTTTTTTCACGCTTGCTCTGTGGCAATGCTCCTTTCTCCCAGCACTTCATTGGGCTGGGGATGAAATCCGTTGATGAACGACCGGCCGTCGATCTCGCCGCGCCCCTCGGGCACGACTTTAGTTAACTCCACAACCGATCGATCACATTGTATCAATAATCTTTTTTTATCAGCTAAAATTGTTCCGGGCCGAATCGGCTCGGCTATTGTTTCGGCCACCGCACACTGGTGGATTTTCAACCGCGCGTTCCGAAAATAGGTATACGCCCCCGGCTTGGTCGCCATCCCGCGCACAAAATCACGCACTCGATGGGCCGGAAATCCCCAATCAATCATCGCAGTAAACGGCGATATCTTCGGCGCCCGCGATGCCTTAGCATCATCCTGCACTACCGGACGCAACTTCCCCTGTTCTATCAGTTCAAGAGTCTCCAGCAAAAACGGCCCACCCATATCTGCCAAACGATCATGCAAACTATCGTAAGAATCATCTTCAGTGATCGCCGTTCTGGTCTGCAGAATCATATCCCCCGTATCTACCGACTCTTTCAAAAAAAAGCTCGTCAGCCCCGTTTCGGTCTCTCCACTCACAATTGCCCAGTTGATCGGCGCCGCCCCGCGGTACGCCGGCAACAGCGACGCATGAATATTAATC
>JBGAWZ010000487.1:0-5048 GCA_044227335.1 Candidatus Zixiibacteriota bacterium
GCAGTCCTTCCTCATCAATACGTATCGAGCTGTTCCTGCTCGGTGAAGATGGCCATCTTGCCGATCTTCTGCCCGAAGCCGGGTGCGTCGACCACGTAAATGTAGATCCCCGACGCGAGCGGGATTTGGTTTTCAGTCAAGAGATTCCAGTCGGCCAGCGAGGTCGTCGGATCATCCTTGTTGATGACAGCGATCCGGTCACCCGCCAGCGTGAAGATCGAAATCGTGCACTTGGCCGGGAGATGACTGAACTGTATCCGGCGGTTAAGTACACCAAAGTCGTACGATGAGAATAGATAGTACGGGTTCGGAACGACCTTGATGTCCTTGAGTGCGTCCTCAGATTTCGCAACCTGAACTGGAGCCGCCGCCACAAACGTATACACGTCCGACTCTGCGATTGGCTTGTTGGTCGTTATTCTGAAGATCGTTCCTTGTTCCGGCAAATCCTGATTGAAAGGAGGATTGACTCCGCCGTTCCAGTTGACCAATACAGTTCGGGCAAAGACTTCGCTTTCGTTGTCACCCGTGTATGTGCCTGCCAGCATTTCTGCTTCAGCCTGCCGATAACCTGAATCGCCCGGAGTACGAATGGCGGGATGATTCCAGTAAATCCAATCTGTCCACGGATCATTGTCCCCGCCTGAAGCTGTATGTTCATTTCCCGGTCCATAAGCACTTAGGTTGTAAGTGCTGTCACAACAAGTATCATCGTTCTCAAGAATGTACGGAACCATCTTGAAATCGTCGGAAGGATCGGTAGGAGTTGCCACACCGATATTCCACAATTCGAAAGGAACGGGTACCGGACCATTGACTCCGCCAAATGCCGGGAATGCCCAGTTGCCTGTATCAAACGTGAATCTCATTTCATAATCGTAAATGCCAATCTCAGGTGCGTTGCCACCATTGCGGGTTGTACGGTCCTTGAAGAAGGTGTAGCTTGCCCCCCCTCCAACTTCGAAATCCCTGGAAATCAGCGGCGCCGCCTTCGGGTGGATCCAGCGGGCCGGCGCCGTTGGCTATCACTTCGAAGTTCTTAAACGGATCGGAATTCTGCGATACTTTCAGCCGGAAGCCATCGGTGTTTGTGTAGACATCATCGCCGGAGTAGTTTGTCTGGTCTTTCAACACCGTATCATTTGCGGTTACGTCAACCAGATTCCAAACCAGCCCGAGGAGCGTATCCGTCCTGAAAGACACACGATACGTGTGTCCGTTCAGAAGATTCGGATCGACCACCAACGGCGAAATTACGCCGTCGGAAACGCCAGCGGCGTGTGTTACGGTAAGAGTGTCATCAAAACCAACCACGAAGTTCTCGTCGGCAATTGGTGAGCGCGGCACGACCGCCACAATGACGGAGGACTCGAGAATTTTCGGCTTTTTGTCGGTATCGAATGAGTAGGCGCCGACTTTGTAGTAGTAGGTTGTCAGGTTACGTAGCGGTCCGCCGTTTATGGCGTCTTCGGTAATGCCAATAACGCGCTTGATGTCCTTGTCTTTGGCAATTTTTACTACTCGGATTTCAGTCTGCCCCGACGCTGGGTCAATCACTTCGTCTTTGATTGTCGCGTTTAGGACGGCATAATTGTCAACTACCACCCATGGGCGACCGGAAGGAGCATCACTCTGATAAATAGTGTATCCTTCAAACGGATAATCACCATGATCGACTTCAGAAATATCTCCCCAGCTTAAGGTGACCATCCCGTTCAACCCCTCAGCCCACACAACCGGCGGCGCCGGTGGGTTGGCGACCTCAAAGTTGTCGTCATAGGCCTTCTGCGCGAAATCGTCATAATATTTGAGAACCGCAATCGACGACTTGCGATCAGTCCCCTGCCCGACAATAATCGCGGCAAGAATCTCGGTGCTGTCCCCGGGCCGCATAGTTATAGGGCCGGTACTTAGCATGAACCGACGGTCTGCCGGATTCTGATCAATATCGCCTACGCCAGCAACAGGATCTCCGGAGTTGAAGAATGTGAGCGTGTCTCCGTTATATGTGTACGGTGTACCCGCTCGCTCAAGCCCCTGCATATAGTTGTACGTATTGGTTTTGCTTGACGGGTCAGTGCCGTTGATGTACTTGTTGAACGAGGCCATCGGCAGATTTCGGTAACCTGGGTACGTCTGCCCCCACATTTTGCCAACGTCGCTCATGTTCCCCGTGTATTCAAGAGGACCCTGAAAGAAGTCAAAGCCAACAGCGGGGGGGGTGGAACCATAGTTGTTGTCGCTGTTGGTTGCGTTATAACAAAATCCAAGTGACAGCATCGTATCACAGCCGACTAGATCATCGCTGGCGCCACCCAGGTCCGGATCGGACCAAAGCGAGAGATAGTAGTTCTGAAGTGTCCGGCCACCCTTGTTCATGACCTTGAATTTCAAGAACACGATGTTGCCTAGTGCGTCATCGCGGCTAAACGCAAACGCACTTTGCTGAACTTCCACACCGAGCGGATCGGTCGTACCGGCATCATTGCTGTGAGCGGCAATGTTGGCGTCGTTATAGACCGTCCAAGCCATCTGGTCTCCAATTAAGGCCGGAATTGTGTCACCCAAAGAATCCACAACGAATGGTGCGCCTTGGGAAATGGGCCAATTCAGATAGTCATCGTTCTTTTTGCAGGTTTGACACGCAGCCGAAGAATCCTGCATGCTATCCGAGTACAGTGTGTACACACGAAAGATAGGATCATTGGTATTGGGGTTCGGGCCTCCTGAAACCATGTTCCCAGGTTCGTACTCTGTCGAATACTCTGCAACAGCAATTAGCGTGTCACCCGTCGCCGAGTCAATCGCCCCCATCCACATGCCGGCGTCATAGATGACCGTCAGATCATTCGCGCCGCTCTGGATATCGGCGATGGTTGAGTACGGATAGTATAGACCATCGTACTTACCGAAGATCTGCGACGCGTCGTAGGCAAAGTTTGCCTGATTGTTGATGAACATCAGCACTTTGTTGGCGTTGATGTATTTGTCGGTATCCAGCGCGGATACTGATTTAGTCGTAGCTTTCCGAGACGGAGGAGCCGCGACCGCCGGTAGCATCAAGAGCGCCACCAGCATCAATGTCACAACTTTGAACTTCATGTATATCCATGCGAATGCCAAAGAGGACCATCCGAGGATTCGAATAGTTCTCCGGGTTGTTTTCTTTGATTACATATTTCTGTTCGCCGGTCAGTCCAGTGCCGTCGGGCGTGGCCGAGCTGTTCACAAAGTCCTGACCCTCGGCGGTATTTAGCCAGCCGGTCGTATTGGCTCGTCCCGTCGACTCGTACACGGTTGTCGCGTTGTCGCGGTTGAGCAGATTCTTGACTAATACATACGGCGAGAGCTTGTATGAACCAATCATGAACGACCGTTCAGCCTTAAGATCGATCACCCACGAGAAAGGCCCGTACGATGAATTTCGTTGGGCTGAAGGCGAGGGCGTGACTGCCGCCAACGTGACTTCATTATAGACTTCCGAAGGTGAATACGGCGTACCCGACGACAACTGCGCCAGGATATTTATCCCGAAGTTCTCAAGCGGGAATGCATCGCCAAAGCGAGGGCCTTCACCTTTGCCGGTCCGGTAATCCAGATTGGCAACCAGATTGTGTCGCTGATCGTAATCAAGCGGCGCGGTCTGCTTGGGCACATACGACGCCGTCCATGCAATATTTTGCTGGGTCGTGCTGTATGATCCGGTGCCGGTTGCATACGAGAATGTGTACTTGAAATCCGCTTCGATGTTGCGGGTCCGGCGCATGTGCAGGTGGGTTTCTACACCGCGCACGTTGCCGTAGTCGGAATTCACATACAGCGAATACGCCTTCGGCTGGGCAGGAGTGTTGCGAACCTGCACTAGTCCTACGATGTCTTTATAGAATGTCGAGACTTCAAGAGAGGTGTTTTCGCCCAGTTGATGCGAGAACCCGATTTCGTATTGAGTCGTCTTTTCCGGCTCCAGATTCGGGTTGCCGATGGCGTAGAAATATCCGCCGGTATTGACTTTGAATTCATAGTAGTCATAACCAACATAGAGACGGATCAGGTCGGGGCGCTGGAAGAACTTCCCGAAATTGACAAACATCTGTGACTTATCTGAAATCGGGAATGCCAGTCCGAGGCGCGGCGACAGACGGGTGAACTTTTTGCTCGGCTCCAAATCGCCGGCATCCAGAATAGTCGAGTTCGGATCAGTCACACCAGCTCCGCTCGGATCGAACGGATTGGTGAGCGATTTGAGCCGCTTGGCTTTGTAATCAAAGTAGTCAAGCCGAAGACCGGCATTGACAATCATCCCCCGCCACTCGACCCGGTCCTGCAAATAAGCCGCGGCGTTGATCGGATGCTTGGTCGCGTTGTCATCACCAGAAGGATCGGCCTCTTCGCCGTACTGGTCATAACCATACCGATCCACATCCTGAAATCCACCGCCTGTTGTTCCGTCAGCTACGCGCGCCGGGAACAAATGACGGTAATACCGCAGGGTATGACGCTGGAGTTCAAATCCTGCCTTGAGAGTGTTGAATTCATCAAGTTCGGTGTTGATGTCCCCCTTGAAGCCGATATAGGACGATTTTCTCTTATAGAAGTCATCCCACAAACTGCCTTCGTCTCCGCCGGTAACAAACGTGCGAAGAGTTCCGTCAACTGTTTGCGTATCGGTGGTCGGCGTAGTACCCGGATCGTCATACGACCAGAACAAATTGGTATTGTCCAGTCGCGGGTTGCCATTGGGTCGACCGTACGACCAGATGTTGTCCCTGTACAAGCCATCGCCGCGGAACCGGTAGGTCATGTTGTATGACACACTCAGGTTATAAAAGGTCTTGGCATTGAGGGTATGGGTGATTTTGGCGTTTAGCCCGAGGTTCTTATCATTATAGAACGGTGTGTGCACGATATCGAACAGGTAGTCGTGGCGATACTCCGACCAATCGTCGGTGGATCCAGTCCCGCTCAATTCAAGCTTGAACGTGGGGGTGAAATCAACTTTCACTTTCCCCTGATACGACCACCCCTTGCGCCAATTACCGGGAAGGGTC
>JBGAWZ010000488.1:0-2246 GCA_044227335.1 Candidatus Zixiibacteriota bacterium
ATTTTACTAACTCGTATGATGCGATGTTTTCCCATTTACCCGAAAGTTCATTGTTATTGAAAAACGATCCGCCGTAGAAAATGGAAGCATCCGGCATTACGATAATCATCGGCTTGATCTCGCCCGCCGCGATCATTTCGTCCGCAACCGCGGCAATCGCACTGGCGCGATAATAATTCTCATTACCGAATCGGAAATAGAAGGACGGCTCGCCGTCAAATCCCGGGAGCAGGTAAAGCACCGGGAAACGGGCGCCGATCAAACGATCATCGTAACCGCCCGGACGATAAGCATCAATCCAGCGGCTCTGGAATTGGCTCCATCTCGCGCTGTCCGGCATCAAACCAAAATACTGGTGCGTGCCCTGGGAAACACTGCCGGATTCCGGATCCGCCGGAACGGCCGGATTATCGCGGCGCGTGCATCCGGTGACGGTCAAAATCAGAATCAGGAACCCGAGCCCAACTATCGAAATCAATCTATTCTTCATTATTAGCACCTCTCCTAAAACCGATAGTTAATAGCCCAGCTCGAATTGAAGCTCTTGGTCTTCCACTCGCCGCCGAAGTTATCCCAGTCGCCATCCCCATTGCTATCCACAGCCTCGCCAACATCGCGCTTGCCGGAAAATACCGCTTCGAAAGCGCCGTCAAACGTGATCTTGTCGTTCAAAATAAACTGTGCGCCAATATTCAGATGGTGCTTGTTGCCGGTATCGATGAATATTTCGTTGAAGTTCTCGTCCGGTATCGGTGAACCGTCATACATATAACCGAATCTGCCAACCCAGCGCTCGTTGAGAATCTTCTCAATGCCTGCGCTGACACGTACCGAATTCTTCCAATCGAAGTGATAGGTCGGATCTGTAAGCAGACTCTTCCAGGTTGCACTCGCCTGCGGATTGTTCGACTGCAGGAAATTGCGCTCCGACATCAGGATGGAAAAGTCGTCAAACTGCGACCACATCGTGTAAGCGAAGTCCGCGGTAATAATCGTCTTTTCGTTGGCTTGAATCGCCACGCCGGCGCCCCACTCCGACGGCAACTTCACATCGAGATCAAACTTGCTCTCGACAATCCACTCGGCGCCGTTGGTGTAGGTGTCCAATATCTCGGCCAGAGCCGGATTATTGTTCACCTGCGGATCGTTATACATATTGGCGATACCCTGATTGAACGGGAAGAAAATCCGTTCGATGGCGTCGCCGTCAACTTTGATCTTCGAGCTCGAAATGAAATTGGCTCCGACCGTGATCTTTTCGGTGGCTTTGAACTGCAACCCGGCGTTGACGCCAAGTCCGTAGCCGTAACCATCGACCGAAGTCATCTTGGGGAACTGCTCGTACGGGCGGACATCAAGCGGGTAGCCGTACGGATTGTCGACGAACCCCACCTGGTCAATCCAGATGTCGCCGCGATTAATCTGCAAGCCCACACCAACACCGAACTTGTCGGAGAATTGGTAAGCCAGCGTCGGCTGGAATGTCACAACATCGAGATTTGAACGATGATTGTCTTCCTGTACCTGGCGCTTGCTATTATAGGCCGGCGATATTTGAAACAGGTTCATCACCGCGTTCTGATCGTACATTTGGTACACAGCGGCGCCAAAGGTCACCTTGGGCATGCTCTTGGGCTTGAAGAACAAAGCCGTGTTGCCCATCAAATAGATATTGTCCTTGACCGGGTAGCGAGTCTGACCGTTGAGATACCCGAATTCGTAACCGTTCGAATTGAAGTTGGGTGTAACTTCCGGTCTTGGCCCCGAAAAAGTAGCCGTGAGATTGAAGTAATTGGTGGTGAGAAACGCCAACCCGCCCGGATTGTAGTACGCGCCCGATCCATCGTTAGAGAGACCGCGATAAGCTCCTCCCATTGCCATGGCACGCGAACCGACTCCCGAATACTGCCACCCTCCGGCAAAAACCACCCCGGATAAGAGGACGACAACCATCAGCGAAAGTGTCGTTAACCTGCTAATTCTCATTATCGTCTCCATGATAAGAAAAAAATGAGTCAACCTGTATTTCTAAGATCAAAATGCGTCTCTTCGCCTGTCAATGAAGCGCCACTTTGGCTTCCGCATTATCCCATTACTCCCAAGACGCGCCATGCTTAGAACTTGCGCAAAAAATAGATTCGGCATATTACGCCGACTACCAGTCTTTGTCAACCGATTTTTCCCAAACCCCTTAGGCCGATTCAGTCGGTCTAACAAATCCGCTATTGACAGAAATCATGACTTTC
>JBGAWZ010000489.1:0-2245 GCA_044227335.1 Candidatus Zixiibacteriota bacterium
TGGCCAGAGCTAAGACGTTGCCGACCGATCCGGTCACGTTGCCGCCGATGTTGCCAGTTGCAGAAGCGACCGAACCGACAACATTCCCGCCCACGTTTCCGGTCACGCTGGCAACCGATCCGCCGACATTGCCTGTCACCGATCCGACAGCGCCGGTCACTGATCCGACCGATCCTGTTACAGACCCGACTGATCCGCTAACGCTGCCGGTGATGTTGCCGGCCCAAGTTCCGGTATTGTTGAAGGTCTGAGTATTCCCGATGGTGCCAATAGAAGTAGCCTCTGCTGATGTTATGGCTCCAGCCGCGATTTCTGCCGCTCCAATTGCGTCTGTGGCTATCGATGATGCAGTGATCCCATTGGCCGCAACTGATCCGATTGAGCCGCTCAAATTTCCTGTTATATTTGCCACTTGTGTCGGTCCGAGATATTCCAGCGTATCCTTAACCTCATATTGGAAGTCATCCCTGAGTTTGACGGCCGTGGATTGATACCAGAATACCCAAGTCAGATTATGCCAGCCGCGATTTGCCAAAGTGGTTGAAACAGCAACCGATCCGGAGCCGAGGTTTGTTACACTAGCGGTATAAAACGTGTCAGGAATTGTCCAGTCGATCAGCCAGGTTGAGTCCGGCACCGTGCCGACGTTGTTCCAGTTGAATTGCCCATGCGGATTGTACGTATAGTAGGCGCCGAAAAGAGTCGACGCCCAAATGAGTAAAATGACTGCGAGTTTTTTCATTTGATTATCGCTCCTTTATAAACTGATCCGTGAAGTGTCAGGATTGAGACCGCGGGCGTCGAGCTTGATAACTGCACATTGATAAGTTGGCTCGTTGTCCAATT
Organism: Candidatus Zixiibacteriota bacterium; assembly: GCA_044227335.1. Taxonomy (GTDB): domain Bacteria; phylum Zixibacteria; class MSB-5A5; order GN15; family FEB-12; genus JACRAV01. The sequence goes on from JBGAWZ010000489.1 coordinate 847, forward strand.
GATCGTCGCCGCTGTGCTGGCGGAGTCGCTGCCCGACTTGCCCCAGAACGTGAAGTTATTGTATCCGTTAGAATCCAGCACCGCGTAGCCGTCGCCGGTCATGGCGTCGTAGCCGAAGAATCGCCAGCGCAGAGTATCGGACGAATTGCCGGAAGCATTGCTGTTCGGTAAGTCGTGACGATGACCGTAGGCATCGACCGCCCAGATTGTCCCGCCGTTGATGTTCGCGCTCGATACGTCTTTGAAATTGACGGTCAGAGAGCGGAGGTACGATAACTGCTTGCCGAGAGAGTCGGCGTTCTGCGACACCGTGCCCTTAAACACGTCGCTGACATTGGCGTAGCCTTGCAGGATCATATCTTGTAGTGCATTGCCGACGCTATGCCCGTCGAATGTGCCTAACTGCTCGAATGAGAAGAAGGTCGAATCGCCGTCGTAGATCGTATTCACTGTGTCCTTGCTCACTAGTGCGTTGTTGAACCCCTGTGTTCTCGTGCATCCGCCCCAGATCGGAGTTCGAGGAGCGCGCCAAAAGTTGTTTGTGAAAAGATTTTCTTTCACGTCATGATGCCCTGAGATGAGCGAATCGACTTGAATCAGGCTCAAGCCCGACACTTTAAATGTCCCCGCTCCGGTCCGCGTTGCTGAGTCTTTGGCGACAACGGAGAAGTGGTTGTTTTCGATGAGATTGTAGCTCGACCCACTGTCGGTCATCGTGATTCTTGCGCCTTCACCATAGATTCCATAGGAATGAGTTAAAGTATCCTCATCGACAACCAGATAGCCAAGATTGTCATGCAGATGCAGGCCGCGCACCAGGTCACGGGCATAGACACCGACAACGGCCTGTCGCCCTGGGGCGATTCGCGGATGGGGCCCATGATGCAGATTCATTGAATTGTTATAGACCTCAAAACGATCCGTTGCCGTGGCATTGACGTTTTGCAAGATCATGGCGTCTCCGCCGTAGTATGACGATCCAGATGAGAATGTGTTCCCGATGATATGACTGAGCGAATCGCAGCCGCCGATATTGATGCCATAAGGATCTCCGGCAGAGTTGTTCCCGTCATTGTCGTCATAGGTCATGTGCAAATCGTCGCGGGCGTCGACTGTGATCGTGTTGGAGTCAAGGTAGACAACAGGGTAATTCGATCCGCCTGTGATGCCGATGCCCGTATGGATCGTGTTGATATTGTTGTGTGTGATCTTGGCAAGATACTGGTATCCAGTCGCGGACTTAAACCCTCCTTCTAAGTGGATCATCGTGCCATACATGGCGTCGCGGCGATTGTAGCCTTTGGAGATAGTGCCAAAGTAATTGTCGTGAATCCAGAAGTTATATGACGACGTTCCGCTCGGAGAGTACATCCCCCGCGATGAGAATCCGGCGCAGATC
>JBGAWZ010000490.1:0-2244 GCA_044227335.1 Candidatus Zixiibacteriota bacterium
AAGCTGTGCACAATTAGTGAAACTATAGAAACGGAGTTCCCAAATGGTAAATGTAGGCGATACCGCACCGAACTTTGAACTGAAGGACCAAAACGGCAACATGGTTAGCTTGGCCGGGTTCAAAGGCAAGAAAGTTCTCTTAGCTTTTTACCCATTCGCTTTTTCACCCCCGTGCACCGAAGAATTGTCCTGTTTCCGCGACGACTACTCGCAATTCACGGCCACCGGCGCGAGCGTGTTGGCGATCTCTGTTGACTCGCACTTTGCCAATAAGGCGTTTGCTGAACATTTGAAAGTTACGTACCCGCTTCTCAGCGATTTCTCAAAAGAGGTCTGCAAGAATTACGGCACGTTGCGCCCCGAGGGCTTCTCCGATCGCGCCTACTTTGTGATCGACACACAGGGGAAGGTGGTCTACAAAAAGGTGATGGAGACCCCGCCAACCATGCTAACCAACAGTGAGGTTTTGGTGGCCCTGAGATAGACCATAAGGGCGTGTCGTTGCTATAACTAATTGTGGCGTAATGCGTTACGTGCACTGGACGTAGCCGCTACGGGTCGTGTTGGAATTGAAAAGTTCTGCAATTTCAGAGTCAGTTCCCCTTGACAATCGGGGGCCGACCTATATATTTGTGGGCTTTTTCGGGAAAACTGATTGAATGATTTGGAATTAAACTGATGAAGACACTTATTCCTAAGCCCGATCTGTCCGCCCGTAAGTGGGTACTTGTGGACCTTGAGGGAAAGACGCTTGGACGCGTCGCGGTCAAAGTTGCGGACATCCTTCGCGGCAAGAACAAACCCGTTTTTACCCCCCATCTTGATATGGGCGACTTTGTGGTGGTTGTAAACGCCGCAAAGATCAGGGTAACCGGCAACAAGCGGGAGAATCTGTTTTACTCCCGTTACTCTGGGTATCCGGGGGGCCTCACCCGAATCAGCCTGGGAAAACAGATGGATCGCAAGCCGGAGCTTGTCTTCCAGCACGCTGTCCAGAAAATGATGCCCAAGACCCGGCTGGGTCGCAAGCAACTGAAAAAGCTTTTGATTTATCCCGGCGCGGTTCATCCGCATGCCGCGCAGAAGCCCGAACCGGTGAATGTTGGTTAACGCTCGATAGAGGAATATGACTGAAGTAGCAATGTATGCGGCCTCCGGCCGTCGGAAAGAAGCCGTGGCGCGCGCCGAGATTCGCCCGGGCAAAGGAACCATCACAGTAAACGAAAAGCCGATCAGCGAATTTCTCTGTCGAGATACGCTGGTCGAAACCGCCAAGCGGCCGCTCAATGTCGCCGATCTGGCCGGTCGCTTTGATGTCGTCTGCCATTGCAATGGCGGCGGTGTCGCCGGACAGGCGGGCGCTATTTCGCTCGCGATTAGCCGGGCTCTTGTGCTGTTCAATCCGGAATTACGATTGGTTCTGCGTCGCCAGGGTCTGATGACCCGCGACCCTCGTGCCGTCGAACGGAAGAAATACGGCCGACCGAAAGCACGTAAACGCTTCCAGTATTCGAAGCGCTAAAGAATAACGGTCCCGCCGAATAGGCGGGATACTGGCAATCCCGACCGACCTGGCATCGGTCCCAAACACTTCGGGCTCACTCCGGGGTTGACGTCGGGACGAAGAACAACCGATCACAGAAGGACAGGTATGCTCACACCCCGCATCAAGGAATTTCTCGAGGCCGGTGTCCATTTTGGCCACCAGACCCGCCGATGGAATCCGAAAATGAAGCCGTTCATTTTCGCCGCCCGCAACGGTATCTACATCATCGATCTTCAGAAGACGATCAATGCGCTCGACCAGGCGAAAAAGAAAGTGCGCGAAGTTGTCGGCGGCGGCAAATCGGTGCTTTTCGTCGGCACAAAAAAACAGGCCCGCGAAGTCATCATGGAAGAAGCTCCGCGTTGCAACGGATTCTATGTGACCGAGCGCTGGCTGGGCGGCATGCTGACCAATTTCAACACGATCAAGAATTCGATCAAAAAGCTCAAAGATATTGAGCGCATGCGCCAGGACGGCACGATGGAAAAGTTCACCAAGAAAGAACGTTCCATTTTCGATAAAGAGGCGGAGAAGCTGACCGAAGTACTGGCAGGTATCAAAGAAATGAACTACCTGCCGGGACTCGTGATTGTGGTCGACGCGAAAAAAGAGAAGATCGCTGTGGCAGAGGCCTCCAAACTGAAAATACCGATCATCGCTATTTTGGATACTAACGCCGATCCCGACCCGATCGATTT
>JBGAWZ010000491.1:0-2241 GCA_044227335.1 Candidatus Zixiibacteriota bacterium
CCTGACGAAACCTGTTGATCATCCCCCAAAAACACCCCAATCACATCACCTTAACCGCCTGTCCCCCAACGCGATAGATCGAGTTTTTTGCTTGCAAATACCACCCCCCTTTGGTACCTTGTATGTGTAATGCAAGCTACTTCGCGACACCGTACTAACACCGATACAAAATCCCGCCCCGCCTTAGTCGGCGACGTGATCGAAAGCATTATCGGCAAGCTCGGGTATCTGAAAAATTACCACGGGTGGCAAGTTGTCGCGCGCTGGCCGGAAATTGTCGGCGAACATTACGCTCGTCACGCGCGCGCGTATAAGTTCGAAGACGGCGTTGTGTATGTCGCAGTCAACGACGATCTCTGGCGGCAGAAACTGTCGCTTGATTCGGAAATGATTTTGGAAAAAATTCGCGGACAAAGCTATGGCAAGTCCGTGCGCAAATTACGACTGGTTCGCCAGGAGAAAGGAACCGCCCCGCATGGCGACTGAAATCCCCGAGACGGATACCAAAAAAGAAAAAGGCCCCGGCCACAATTACGACGCCGCTACTATTACCGTCCTTAAAGGACTCGAAGCGGTCCGCCGTCGCCCGGCGATGTATATCGGCGATGTCGGCCAGCGCGGTCTGCACCATATGGTGTACGAAGTGGTTGATAACTCGGTCGACGAGTCAATGGCCGGGTTTGCCGATCAGATCCTAGTTGAAATCGGAACAGATAATTCGATCACCGTGACCGACAACGGCCGCGGCATTCCCGTCGAGATTCACCCCGAGCAGAAAGTCTCGGCGCTCGAAGTTGTCATGACCACTCTGCACGCCGGCGGAAAGTTCGATCACGAATCGTACAAAGTCTCCGGCGGTCTGCATGGCGTTGGTGTGTCGGTGGTCAACGCCCTCTCCGAGTGGTGCTGGGTTGAAGTCACCCGCGAAGGAGTCGTGCATCGCCAGGAATACCGTCGCGGCGACCCGGTAGCTAAAGTCAAACCGACCGGCAAAGGGAAAAAGAACGGCACCAAGACCTCGTTCTATCCCGACAGCGAAATTTTCGGCAAGATCGAATTCAAGTTTGATATCATCGCCTCCCGCCTCCGTGAGTTGGCTTTTTTGAATCAGGGACTGACGATTGATCTGGTCGATCACCGCACAAATAAAGAAGTCTCGTTCAAGTACAAAGGCGGGCTGGCGGCCTTTGTGGAATATCTCAACGAAAACAAGTCGCCGATTTTCAACAAGCCGATTTATTTCCAAAAAGAGAAAGACGGCGTCTTTGTCGAGATCGCGGTGCAGTACAACGACGGCTACTCCGAATCAGTTTATTCGTATGTGAACAATATCAATACGATCGAAGGCGGCACTCACTTGACCGGCTTCCGCACCTCGCTCACCCGCTCGATTAACAGCTATGCGGTGAAGTTCAACCTGCTCAAGAAAGAAAAAGAAAACTTCTCGCTTATCGGCGATGATTCGCGCGAGGGCCTTACCGCCGTTGTGTCAGTGCGCGTGCGCGACCCTCAGTTTGAGGGCCAGACCAAAACCAAACTCGGCAACTCCGACGTGAAGGGCATTGTCGAATCGGTCTGTAATGAATATCTGACCGCGCACTTTGAGGAAAATCCTTCGGTCGCCAAGAAGATTGTCGACAAACTGATGATGGCCGCTATGGCCCGCGAAGCGGCTCGCAAAGCGAAAGAACTAACACGCCGCAAAACGGCGCTCGATACCGCCGCTCTCCCCGGCAAACTGGCCGACTGCTCGCAGTCTGATCCAGAATCGTGCGAGATTTATATCGTAGAGGGCGACTCGGCCGGTGGCTCAGCCAAACAGGGACGCGACCGGCGTTTCCAGGCGATCTTACCCCTCAAGGGTAAGATCCTCAACGTTGAAAAAGCCCGTATCGACAAGATTTTAGGTAACGACGAAGTCCGCGCACTGATCACCGCGTTGGGGTGCGGGATTCGCGAGGATTTCGACGCCAGCAAAGCTCGTTATCACAAGATTATTATCATGACCGACGCCGATGTCGACGGCTCGCATATCCGGACGCTGATTTTGACTTTCCTGTTCCGTTACATGCGCGATCTGGTCGATCTGGGGTATATCTACATCGCTCAGCCGCCGCTCTATCGGCTCAAGCACGGCAAGACGGAAACGTATGCCTATTCCGATGACGAACGCGACAGATTGCTTAAGAAAATGCCCGACACGGGTGTGAATATCCAGCGATACAAAGGTCTTGGAGAAAT
>JBGAWZ010000492.1:0-2232 GCA_044227335.1 Candidatus Zixiibacteriota bacterium
TAAGTGACATTGTCAATCGGTCGCGCGACCAGATTCATGGCAAAGTCGTAGACTTCGAGGGTCACTGGACCGGCCTGATCTACGACAAAATGGAAATCGACTTCATCACCTTCGGCCGGATAGAATGGCACGGGGAACGCGTAGACTTCATCTTTGGCAGTTGTCGAATCGACGGGTGTAAACAATTTTTGATTGCCGAGATTGTTCAGATCGATCCTCACCGTACCGTCGCCGGTCCCCACCCAGAGGAAACCGCCGCGCTTTTTCACGGCGTAGACCGGTGTTCCGGGTGTTACCAGCGTATCGCCGGAAGTTGAGTTCACAAATAAGAGAGTGTCCCATGTTTGCGACGTATCGCCTATCGAGTCGTCGACATGGTACAGCAGTCCTGCATTGGTGGCGGCAAAAACGGTGTCGCCATTGAAATCAAAGTTCCACGCGAAGTCACTTTGATTCATCGAAAGCAATGTGAACTTGCCGGCAGTGTCGACCCAGGTTTTCGCCATGCCGGGGATGCCGACATCGACGGGCCGACCAGAAAACCAGATTTCATCCGGGCCGGAGGTCATGTTCCGGATCCCCATGGCTGGGACGAAGTCACCGGTCAGACCATAGCGGTTGGCGACTACGTTAATCGAGTTAGTGACAGTGTGGCTGACGACCAGGTCGGCCGAGAGAGAATCAAGATTCGCCCTGAAGATTTTGAATTTCTTGGCTCGATTGGTCGAGAAGGCGATGCCTTTCTTGGAAGCCATGATAACCGTATCACCGAGAATTGAAATCGCTGATATGGTATCGGAGTCGAGTTTGACTGCGGCATTGACACTGTCGATGACCGACAGCGCAGTGGCCGGGTCGCCACCGTTGGCCGAATACCGCGCGCCGTTGCGACCGACGACAATGACTGTGTCGCCGAGGAAGCCGATATCGTAGGTCACTGAGCCGATTCCGGAGGTCACTTGGTTGCGGTAGAACTGAAGTTGTCCAAGCGTGTCGGTGAATATCCGGCCAACCATTGGTTCACCGCCCGAAGTGCGCGGAAGATTGCAGGTCCAGATGACAGTCGAGTCCAATGCGGCGGTAGTGTCATGGAGGAACTCCTGCGTGCGGACGCGAATGACGCGCTGGGAGGTGCTGTCGTCCTCAATGAAGTAGACATGCTTGAGCAATGTGAAGGCGCCGGTGGAGTCCGTCGCGATGTTGACAAGGCCGGAATCGGTACCAACACGAAGCGTGTCGCCGTACGCATTGAGCGCGTTGACCGTATTGACAAGCGATGATGTGTTAGCTGAGTCGATCAGCAAATGTGACCAACTGACGCCCGTGTCTGAGGACACGTAGAGACTTCGTTGCTGGGCGGCCAGGTAAATCCTATTGCGGATGACTGCGAAGTCAGAGATCGACTGACCTGTTCCATTCACGGTTGGATTGAGTACAACCGGCGAGAACGAATTGGCGCCATCCGTTGAGACAGCAAGGCCGGTGGAATTGCCGGAGTCCGCGGCTGTCCCGACAAAGATCTTGCCGCCGAACTCTCGTACGGCGCTAATGTAATTTCCGGGCAGACCGTTTTGGGTGAAGCGTGAGTTGAACGGCGCGCCTGTAATTTTGCCAATTGAAAGTCCGGTTGATCCTCCGAGGAGCGACATGGTGGTTGGGCCACAGGAAGAGCAGAACGCGACGCTATTGTAGGCGCGGGAGTAGAGTTTTTCGCGGGGTTGAACATAGACATATTGAAACACTCCCCCGGCGGTGCCTGCCCAGACAAAAGTCGAGTCGCCGTGGGAGGTGTCGGCCACACAGGAGAAGTAGCGATTTCGGAGCGACGGGGCCTGGTCGGTAAGATTAAATTGAATAGAATCACCCGGTGTGGGGTAAATCCGGCGCCAGTGGACGCCACCATCGCGTGAGGCCAAAAACGCGCCGGCAAAGGCGGTGAAAAACATCCAGTTTGTACCGTTATTCAAATAGGTGTTGGTGTCGCGGGCGCCAGTGATGTCGTAAATGGTCCGATCACCACCCCAAACAAACGGGATATTCAGGTCGCCACTCCCGAAATCAATCTGGGTCCAATCGGCGCCGTTGTTGTCGGTGTAGGTGACGCCGTCGGACATCGTGGCCAGCGAAGTACCGATCGATTCCTCATGGTTGGATGCGATCCAGAACCGGTTTACGATCGGGCACATCGCGGAGACATTGTCGCTGGGCAGGCCGTTGGTCGAATTGTATTGT
>JBGAWZ010000493.1:0-2231 GCA_044227335.1 Candidatus Zixiibacteriota bacterium
ACTGTAAGATTGCGGGTCATGTGTGTGTGATGGTTGCGCATGGCACGCCGTGTCTGGGGCCGGTGACCCATTCCGGTTGTGGCGCAATCTGCCCCGGGTATCACCGCGGATGTTACGGATGCTTCGGTCCTAAGGAATCGGCCAACACCCCGTCGCTGGCCTATCAATTTGAGCTCAACGGAATGAAAGATTCGGAGCTGGTTCGCCTGTTCCGCCAAATCAACGGCTACCACGATGTCTTACGCCGGGAGAGTGAAGCCCATGAGAGGTAAATCGATCAAAGTCCACGGGCTGGCGAGGGTTGAAGGCGAGGGGTCGATCCATGTCAAACTTAAGGGGAACGACGTCGCCGATGTGAAATTTGAAATTTTCGAGCCGCCCCGTTTTTTCGAGGCCTTCCTTCGCGGCAGACATTTCAGCGAGGTTCCCGATATCACCGCCCGTATCTGTGGCATTTGCCCTATCGCCTACCAGATGAGTTCGGTGCATGCGCTCGAATCAGCTCTTGGCGTGACTGTTGGTGGTCAATTGCGCGCCCTTCGCCGACTCATTTACTGCGGTGAGTGGATCGAAAGTCATGCCCTACACATCTATCTGCTCCATGCGCCGGATTTCCTGGGATACGAAGATGCCATTCGGCTGGCCAAAGATCACCCGGAGGCAGTCCAACGCGGTTTGCGACTCAAGAAGATCGGTAACGACTTAGTTCGTTTGTTGGGTGGAAGAGAGATTCATCCGGTGAATGTCCGGGTTGGTGGATTCTACCGAATGCCGACTCGTTCACAGTTGAATGCACTGGTCGACGATCTAAAATGGGCGCGCGATGCCGCCAGCGAGACGGCAACGCTTGTCGCCACGTTTACATTTCCTGAATTCGAACAAGAGTACGAATTTGTCTCGGTCAAACACCCCAGCGAGTATCCTTTTAATGAAGGCCTGGTAGCATCAAATCTCGGCATCGATATTCCGGTACACCAATACGAGCATGTCTTTGTTGAAGAGCATGTTAAGCACTCGACTTCGCTTCACTCTCAAATACGACGCCGCGGAGCGTATTTCACCGGACCAATGGCCCGCTACGCGCTCTGCTACGACCAGTTGTCACCGTTGGCGAAACAAGTGGCGTCGCACATCCGACTATCCACACCGTGCAAAAATCCGTTCAAGAGCATCATGGTGCGGGCCATCGAGACAGTCTATGCTTGCGACGAAGCTTTGAGAATAATCGATCAGTATGAGATGCCGGAAGACTCGGCTGTCGATTGCCCTCCCAAATCGGGAGTCGGACACGCGGCCACCGAGGCCCCCCGAGGCTTGTTGTATCACCGGTACAAAATTGACGATCAGGGTTTAGTTCAGGAAGCGAAAATCGTTCCGCCAACGTCGCAGAACCAGAAGACCATCGAAAACGACTTGCGCCACTTTATTCCCCCGCGCATTCACCTATCGCCGGAAGAACTCACCTGGCAATGCGAGCAAGCGGTGCGCAACTATGATCCGTGCATTTCCTGTTCCTGTCACTACTTGAAACTGACCGTAGAACGAGAGTGAATGCCCATGTCAAGAATGCGGCGGGCAATTATCGGTGTCGGAAATCTCTATCGACAGGATGATTCTGCCGGAATTCTGGCCGCACGGCGTTTAATTGCGAAGAATCAGCTCTCAGCCGAAATTGTGGAGTCGTCGGGCGAGGGCGCTGATCTGTTGGAGCTCATGCGCGACCGCGACGAAGTACTCATCATCGACGCTGTCTCGTCCGGCCAAACACCGGGATTCATACATCGGTTTGATATCAGATCTCAATCTATCCCCCGCGATACTCTCCCCGGCTCGAGCCACGCCTTCGGTGTAGCTGAGGCACTTGAAATGGCCCGCACACTCGGCACACTCCCTGCTTCTTGTACCGTCTACGGAATTGAGGGCAAGTCATTCAATTTCGGAACCGCGTTATCCCCCGGTGTAACCGGAGCGATCGATCAGGTCGTCGACGAACTCTCTTGTGAATTCGCGCAGTGAGCCGATATGCACGAACTATCCATTGCTCAAAATATCGTGGCCTCGGTCATGGACTACTTAGAGCGACATCATCCTAACTGCAACAGAGTCAGTGCTACCGGTGTGAGGGTGGGGGCGATGACTGATCTATCACCCGACGCCCTTTCCTTCGGATATGAAGTAAGCTGTAAAGGCACGGTGTTGGACGGATCAACTATCGAGATTGAAAGAGTACC
>JBGAWZ010000494.1:0-2230 GCA_044227335.1 Candidatus Zixiibacteriota bacterium
CCAGTATTGCCGAGTAGATCGCTGTCGATTTGTTCAGTCCGACATTCTGTGAAAACGACCGCGAGAGCGCCGGGATGCTGGCGGTGGCGGCTGAGACTGTGAACGGATCGGAGAAGGTCATCACACTCGTGATATCCTCGTTGCCGGTCACCAAAAGAGTTCCGCCGGGGGTGTGGCAGGCAAGGATGCACCGGAGTTGATTCGAAATAGTCGCGCCGCTCAGATCAATTGTAAGCGAGTCCGCTGAACCATTTGAGATTCCAGCCGCGAACGAATGACTCCCAAGCGGGACGCCGTTGAGCAGGTCGTGGAGTGTCACCGTGACCGAGTCCAGATCAAGCCCGAGATTATTGTAGACGTGGATGATAATCGAGCCGTTGGCGACGGTCGCCGAGGTCATGGTTCCCGATGGCGTTGGATCGTTGTACAGAGTGAACGAGGTGGCCGGGATGGCACCGCCGAGCGCGAGAGAAGAAATGGTCGACAACGGCGCATTCAAAATAGAGGTATCCGGAGTGTTGACTTCGATTTCGCCAAGCTGTTGCGAAACTGAGTAGGACATCGCGCCGATGGTCAGGTCGCCCTGATCGATCTTGAATGTGTCAAGATCGCGGGTCATTGAAAAAACGACATTGCTGTCGGCGTCGAAGCCGATTTCGTTTTGACCAAGCTTGCTAATCAATTCCGCCATCGGATAGGTGCGGTTGACAAGGGGCACGATCAACTTGGTGTCCCAGGTTGGTGACTGAGGCTTCTTGACAGTGCACTGGGAGAGAGTCAGGATCAAAACGATCAGGACGACTCCGAAAATCAGCCTTAGCAAGAATCCAGAGAGGCTGAAATGTCCGGCGCCGTTTCTGTTTCTACTTCTTCGTCGTGCCATAATGGCCTCGCAAATGATGGTTTCCGTTCCTTTGCGGTAGTAGGTTGCAAAGCCAGTGCCGACCCGGCCGATGGTTGTAACTGCAAGCACGACTATCGGTTGGGTTGAGGGTCCGGAGTGGCGCCGGAAGGCGAGTATGGGGGAGCCCCTACATTGACACGCTTTGCTCGCCGGGGTATATTTGAAAAATCCAACGACCACTCTGATGACCAAACACGATCGCTTACTCTATATCCTTAATCTTCTGCGGGCGAGAAAATCGCTCAACGCCACGGCGCTGGCCGGGGAATGTAGTGTCACCGAGCGGACAATTTATCGCGACCTGATTAGCCTGTCCGAAGCGCAGGTACCGATCTATTTCGACCGGGGGTACAAGCTGGCATCCGACAGTTTTTTGCCGCCGCTCAACTTCAATTACGACGAATATCAGGCGATCAAGTTGGCGCTTGAATCTACTCCGCTCCGGCGGACTTCGCGGTATGGCGAAGCGGTACGTCGGGTCCGAGCTAAGATCGAAGCCGGTCTCAACGAGACTGTCAAAGAGCGACGGAGAACTTCGGTCGATGCCATGGCAGTGGATATCGCAACAACCGAGGACCCGCGCGCCGGTGAGCGGTATTTCGGTGATATCGAAACTGCGGCATCCGATCAGCGCTCGCTAGAAATCGAATACGAATCGGTATCGTCGGGACTGGGTAAGCGGCTGGTCGATCCATATTTCATCGTCTTCCGGGCGCGGGCATTTTACTTTGTTGCCTGGTGCCACAAGCGAAGTGATTTTCGGACTTTTCGGCTCGACCGAATCAGATCCGCGAATGTAACCGACAACCGGTTTGTCAGAAAGAAAGGAATCTCGGCAAAGAGCTACTTTGAGGGGAGCTGGCAAGTACATACCGGCGAGTTGATCGATGTGAAGATACTATTCAGCGGCCAGGCGGCGCGGATCGTGACTTTGGGGAAACACCATCCGACTGAATGGATAGAAAGACAAAAAGATGGAACAGTGATCTATTCTGCAACTGTTCGTGGCATTGAAGAGATCGGCCGCTGGGTGGCCGGATTCGGCCAACAGGCCGAGGTTTTGGAGCCGGAGTTTTTGAGGAAATCACTTAAGGCCATAGGGCAGTACTTCGTCAAAAAATACTCCTGATCTTTTTATTTGACTCGGAGTCGCTAGCCGGACTTATTCGAGAATGAACAATATGAATGCCATTGGAATGATAGAGACGCGCGGCATGGTCTGCGCCACCGAAGCGACCGACGCAATGGTCAAGGCGGCGACGGTTGAATTGATCGGTTGTCACCGGATCGGCGGTGGATATGTCACAGTCATTGTCCGTGGCGAGG
>JBGAWZ010000029.1:0-10252 GCA_044227335.1 Candidatus Zixiibacteriota bacterium
ATAAGGGTTTAGCGAGTAAACTCAAGCAGTCGACAACCAAATAGTGCGTTCTGCTATCACGGGTCCACAAGATACCCATTGTTCTCACCGCTGAAATTCCCGGCAAGTTTTTCCCAAATTCGTGTATATTGATCTTAAGTCCCAATATCTACCAAAGTCAGTTGCGGAGATGCAATCGTTAAAAGGAAAAGTCGTCGCAATAACAGGCGCATCGCGAGGTATCGGCGCGGCGATGGCTCGTCGATTTGCCGCTGAAGATGTACGTCTGGTCATCTGCGCGCGTCGCCCGGGTCCACTCCGCAAGTTGGCCGTTTCACTCTCACTCCCCTCGGAAAGGTTGCTGGTGATTTCGGCGGACGTCTCCACACCTAGGGGTATGGCGAAGTTCGTGCGTGGGGGATATCGCAAGTTCGGCCGGATCGACTTGTTCATCAACAATGTCGGCGTCTGGGATGTCAAGCCGATTGATAAAATAACCGACGCAGATTTCGAGCGCCTGGTTGCCACAAACATCGCGTCGGTGTTCTACAGTTTTCGTGCGTTGATCCCGCTGATGAAAAAACATAAGGGCGGGGAGATCATCAATATTTCATCGGGGGCCGGGCGCATACCAATTCCCGGACTCGCGGTCTACTGCGCCTCCAAGGCGGCCGTGAATATGCTCACCGCGGCGACTTTGCGCGAGGTTCGCAATGACAATATCAAAATCTCAGTCCTCGCCCCAGGTCCGGTTAACGCGCTTGATACGCCGACAATAAAGCGACGCAAGTATGCGGTGACGGCTGAGCAGGTGGCCGATGCGGCGGTTGCGCTGGCCCGGCAGGACAAATCAGTTCACAGTTGGCTGGTCGATATCCGTCCGCTTATCACCGATGCCCCGTTTGTGTAAATCGATTTGAAAAATGCAGTCAGCCCCCACGATCACCGAATAACAATCACTTTTCCGCCCAGTTTTTGTTCGGCTACCGACCAGAGATAGACTCCCGATGAAACCGGTTGTCCCGAGGCGTTGGTACCGTCCCACTTGATATCGGTTACTACATTCGCCCACTCACGAACCGGTTCACCCGAGACTGACATCAATGACAAGCGCGAGCCGCTGGGCAGATCGGCGAACGTGACTTCAGCAATCTGAGCCGGGCGGAACGGATTTGGATAGGCATACGATTTGGCCTGGACAGTAAATGACGAGGTAGCGCTGTAATCGAAGCTGTTGGCGCTGACCCGCCAATAGTATGTCAGCTCCGATTGCAACGCCGTTTCCATCTGCCACGTTGTTTGTCCGTTGGCGCCTTCGGCCACTGTTCCAAATGCCGCCATTCCCGCAAAGTTCGAGTCGGTCGCGACTTCGAAGTAATAGATGTTATTCGATCCGGAGAGAATATTGTCTACCACGAGCGTCGGCCGGGCCGAATGCACCACGCTCGCCGGTTCCGGGGAAACCAGCGACGCGATCTGGTCGGTACTGGTACCGAAATTGAACTGCACCACGCCGCTTGTAATGTTCGAAATGCCGGACACGTTTCCGGCATCATCATACACCCGTAGGCCGACATTCAGAAGCTGGCCTGCCGGGAGCCCAGTCAGTATGACTGACTGGGCGGTTCCGGCTGAGGCGGGAATAGGAGGGGTGGGCCACAAGGCCGCTGATCCGAAATTTGAAATATTCAGGGGATTGGGTGAATATCGTATCTCGTACAGTCGGGCCGTGCCGGTGCGGGCGTCATCGCCGGTCGCGTGCCAGTTCAGGGCCAGCTCGCCAAGATTGGCACCCGGCGCCGCCGAGAGATCGTTGACCGGATCAGGCGGAGTAACGTCCGGCGCGGTAGTGGTCATCGTTGTGACATTAGAAACTCCCGACCAGTTGGGGACTTCGTCGGCGACTTTGAGCGCAAAATAATACGCTGTCCCCGACGACAACCCGGTCACCAGAAAACTTTCGGACTGTCCCGATGCTTTCGGCACGAGCGAATTGGCGGCCAGCGACGCCGAGGCAAAGTTGCCGGCAGTAATCGGCGAAGTAGAATAACGAATTTCATATGTACTCGCGGTGCCGGTCGTGCCATCGTCACCCACAGCAGTCCAGGTAAGCATGACGGCGGTTGGTCCGGGGGCAGTCGCGGCCAGAGTAGTCACGTTCGCCGGCGGGTTCTGCTCGGGCAGAGTGGCCCGACTGGCCACATTTGAAATGGCCGACCAATTGGGGACTTCGTCAGCGGTCTTGATCGCAAAGTAATACGTCGTGTTGGCATTCAAACCAGTCACGGTGTACGAGTCTGCTGACCCAGCGGCCGAAGGCGCCGGCTCGCCCGTCACTGCCGTTGCCGAGGCAAAGTTTCCGGCTGTGATATTGGCGGTTGAATACCGGATATCATACTGGCTGGCAGTCCCCAGATTCCCGTCGTCGCCAGGGGCTGTCCAGGTCAGCCGAATACTCGACGAAGTCTCGTTTCCGGTTCCCAAATTGGCGATGGTCGACGGCGCGATCGCTTCTTGAATTGTTGCTCCGCTCGGGACATTTGAAATGGCCGACCAGTTGGGGACTTCGTCAGCGGTCATGATCGCAAAATAGTACGTGGTATTAGGAATCAATCCGGTCACAGTGAAAGTCTCGGCGTTGCCAGCGGCTTTCGGAGCAGAAAGGCCAGTTACTGCCGTTGCCGAGGAAAAGTTTCCGGCAGTGATCGTGCTGGTTGAATACCGAAGGTCGTACTGCGCCGCTGTTCCCGTGGCGCCGTCATCGCCCGGAGCGGTCCAGTTTACTACAATGCTGGTAGCAGTCTTTGTGCCCAGCGACAGATTAGCAATTGCGGATGGTGGGTCCGATTCGGGAAGAGTGGTCCGGCTGATCACATTTGACAAGGCCGACCAATTCGGAATTTCATCGGCGATCTTGATACCGAAATAATAGGTAGTGTTTGGAGTTAATCCGCTAACGGTAAAAGTTTCGGCCTGACCGGCTACTTTCGGCGACGGCTCGCCGGTCACTTGAGTAGCCGATCCCCAGTTTGCGCTGGTGATAGGCGAAGTGGAATATCGAATGTCGTATTGCGATGCCGTTCCAGCGGCGCCATCGTCTCCTTTCGAAGTCCAGTTAAGACTGACAGTGGTCGAGGTAGTCACGGCGCCGGCAGACCCAACAAGAACCACCATCGCAATCAGGGCGATCACGAAGGAAGTAACTTGCTCTGGTCGGCCAGTCGCCGAATCTCCTCGCGTATTTTGGAGTATGAAACCAAATCGGGACATACGGTCGTTCCCTCTTCTGCAGGTCCTCGCGTGCGGGTACTTTTGTGTCCATATTGAATACAAACCGCGCGCCGAACCGAAAGGAATGTCGTATCTCCATATGTTTCAGAGGGAAACACCGTTACGGGATGAAACAGTATTGATTTATGGAGCGAAGCGGCTGTTCAGCCGTTAGCCAGTTGCTCAGAAGTCGGGCAAATCAGGGGAGCTACGTCGACCAGAAGTCGCAGGCGATTCCGCTTAGTGACAGGGGCTCGGTGGCACCTGTGCCAAGTACAGGTAACCGATCAGTGCCGTGATATCGCCGATATCAATATCACCCAGCAAGTCGCCATCGATATTGGCCTCAGCTAAACACATGCACATCGGCTCGTCATTGACGTACAAATACGCGATCAGCGTCACCAGGTCGGATATATCTACAACCGCGGGAGATTCGGGAGAACAGTCGGTGTTTCCCGTGATACCGCTACATGTGCCGCCACAGGTGGCCAAGCTGAATTGATTGGAAAGCCCGGACCAATTGTATTTTTCGTCCGCGGTTTTCATCCGAAAATAATACGTCGTGCTCGGTACCAGATTGTTCACGGTACAGGTCTGAAGATTTCCCGGCTGGGTAGGAAGCGGAAGAGGACTGGCCGGACTGGCCTGATTCCAATTGGATGCAGTTATCGGCGAGGTAGAAAAGCGAAGATCATACCGGTAAGCTCTCCCGGTGGCCTTGTCGTCGCCGGGGGCGGTCCACCGTACGGTAATAGAATGGGTGGTCGCAATACCGGCAAATACCGGCGCGCAAAATAAGCAATATCCAACCAGCAACAGTGCGCGAATCTTGTTCATCCTTGGTTACCTGACACAAAACGCAGAAACAGTGAGGTACGATTCGACCTGTCATCGAATCAGGGCAAATATAGGGGATCAACCCGGTCCACACAAGGAAATTTGGCGCCCCCTGAAACCCCCCGGGGGAATGGTCTGTTACAATTTAGAGAGAAAAATAAACTTTGGTAAGGAGACCGCATTGAATAAGTTAGGACAACTTCTCAGTTGGGCCGCCATCGCTTGTGGCGCCCTCTTGCTCTTTGCGGCTATCTCGCCGAACGCCGAGCCCGATCCAACTAAGGGGAAAACTATGACCATTGATTATCTTCATTTGCCGCTCAAGACAATAGACGGTCACGACTCCACGCTGTCTGATTTCAAAGGAAAAGCAGTGCTGATCGTCAATGTCGCCAGCAAATGCGGCAATACACCTCAGTACAAAGGGCTTGAGGCGTTGTACGAGAAATACAAATCCTCCGGGCTGGTGGTGGTCGGCTTTCCGGCCAACAATTTTGGCAAACAGGAACCGGGTACCAATGCAGAGATACGGGAATTCTGCACCACCAAATACAAAGTCACTTTCCCCATGATGGCCAAAGTGAGTGTCAAGGGTGACGATATCCACCCGCTCTTTGCCTGGCTTACCGAAAAATCCCCCCTGCCCGGTGAAATCACCTGGAATTTTGGAAAGTTCTTGCTTGATAAAGAGGGTAAGTTGGTTGCACGTTTCGATCCGGAGGTTGAACCGCTCGACTCGCAGGTTGTCTCCAAAATTGCGGCTGTCCTGAAATAGTCGCCGCCCGCTCAATTGTCCTGACCCCGGAGGTCCGCCGTGATAAGGCTCTTCGTCGCCCTCGACCTTCCTGATCCGATAAAGCGCGATTTGACTTTGCTCAGCTATGGTCTGCCCGGCGCCCGCTGGGTGGAACCTTCCAATATGCATCTGAATCTTCGGTTTATCGGCGAGGTCGACGGTGGCGCGTTTGCGGATATCCGTGATACGCTCGGCGATGTCCGCTTGGAGCCGTTTGAGCTCACTCTCAAGGGAACCGGTTTTTTCCCGCCCAAACAATCCCCCCATACTCTCTGGGCCGGGGTTGAGAAAAATGAGTCGCTTACCGTTTTGCACAGCCGGGTCGAGGCGGCGATCGCCAAAGCCGGCTTCCCCCGCGAAACCCGAAAATACGCCCCACATGTCACCGTCGCCCGCCTCACCGATACCCCAATTAACCGACTGACTGGCTGGCTCTCGGGGAATGCCCTTTTCAAAACACCTTCTTTTCTCGTTGGATCGTTTTGTCTATATTCCAGTCTTCTCACCGGCCACGGCGCCGCGTATGAGATAGAACAGGAATATGAACTTCACGCCAACGGGAAAATGACGGTATGAAGCATCTGCGCAAAGAACTCTGGTTTGAAGTTCCCTCGCGGCGCGGTTTTGTCAATATCACCCGCGAAGTTCAATCGGCCATCAGCGAGAGCGGCGTGCGCAACGGCTTGGTCCTTGTCAACGCGATGCATATCACGGCGTCTGTCTTTATCAACGATGATGAATCGGGACTGCATAGCGATTACGACAAATGGCTCGAGCGGTTGGCCCCGCATGCACCGACCTCGCAATACCGCCACAACGACACCGGTGAGGATAATGCCGACGCCCACATGAAACGGCAGATCATGGGACGAGAGGTTGTGGTGGCAATCACCGACGGCCAGCTTGACTTCGGGCCGTGGGAGCAGATTTTCTACGGTGAATTCGACGGCCGCCGCAAGAAGCGAGCACTTATCAAGATTATCGGAGAATAGTTGGCTTTAATAGGGAAAGAGGATGTACAGATGAACGCGTCAGCATGGAAGAAATGTATCACAGTGCTAATGGCGATTGCCTTAGCGGCTTCGGCCGCTCTGGCCGCCCCCAATCCACCGGTTGCCAAACAATCGCCGAAAGTCGATACCCTGTTCGGTACGGTGATGACCGACAACTACTACTGGCTCCGCGAAAAGTCAAGTCCGGAAGTCATCGACTATCTGAAGGCTGAAAACGCCTACACCGACTCAATGACCGCCACCACGACCGGCCTGCAGGAGAAGATCTATAACGAGATGATCGGTCGGATTAAAGAAACCGATCTGTCGTTGCCGGTTTTCCGTGATGGATATTACTACTATTCCCGCGACGAAAAGGGAAAGCAGTACAAAATATATTGCCGCAAGAAGGGAAGTCTCGACGCCGCTGAGGAAATTATCCTCGATGGCAATCAGCTCGGTGAGGGAAAGAACTTTTCCAGTATCGGCGGCATGATGGTTTCCCCCAATCAACAACTGCTTGCGTATGCCTGGGACACCGCCGGAAACGAAATCTACTCGATCTATTTCAAGAATCTTGAGACTGGTGCGGTCAACGCCGATGTCATCCCGGCGGCCGCCAACGATCTGCAGTGGGGGAATGACAACACCACTCTGTTCTATACGACTCTCGACGAAACCCTTCGCCCATATCGCCTCTGGCGCCATGCGCTGGGCACCGATCCTGCGACGGATGTTATGGTCTATGAAGAGCCCGATCAGAAGTTCTTTGTAGGCATCGGGAAGTCAAAAAGTAAAGCGTACATCTTTTTGGCTCTGGGTTCTGCAGTCACTTCTGAGTACCGGTACCTTGATGCCAACAACCCGACCGGCGATTTCAAGATGTTCGCGTCGCGCCGACAGGATATCGAATACACCGTAGAGCATCATGGCGACAGGTTCTTTGTCCTGACCAACGACGGCGCCAAGAACTTCCGCCTGATGGAAACGCCGCTGACCGCTACCGATGTTACCAACTGGAAAGAAGTCATCCCGGGATCCCAGACCGATAAGCTGGATGACATTGCGGTATTCAAAGACTTCCTGGTAATTTCGGAACGAATTAAGGGGCTAACACAGATTCAGGTCCGCAATCTTACCACCGGCGACCAGCATCTGGTATCATTTCCCGAGGCCGACTTCTTTGTCGGTGTGAGTGAAAACCCCGAGTTCGCTACCAATACTCTGCGCTTCTCGTTCCAGTCAATGGTGACGCCGTCTGCCATCTACGACTACGACATGGTCACCAAAGAGCGCAAGCTGATGAAACAGCGGGAAGTGATGGGTGGATATGATCCGACTCAATATCAATCGGAGCGGATATTTGCCAAAGCTCCCGACGGCGCCGAAGTGCCAATCTCGATTGTGTACAAGAAAGGATTTACCAAAGACGGCACCGCCCCATGTTTTCTGATGGGTTACGGTGCGTATGGTGTCAGTATGGATCCCTGGTTTTCGTCCGGCCGCCTAAGTTTGCTGGACCGAGGATTTGTCTACGCGGTTGCGCATATCCGGGGTGGCGGCGAAATGGGGCGGATGTGGTACGAAGACGGAAAGTTCTTCAATAAGAAAAACACGTTCACCGATTTCATTGCCTGCGCGGAAACGATGATTGCCCAGAAGTATACGAGCAAAGAAAAACTGGCGGTCAACGGCGGCTCGGCCGGCGGCCTTCTGATGGGCGCGGTGCTGAATATGCGCCCCGATCTGTTCAAAGTGGTTGTCGCCGACGTTCCCTTTGTCGATCTGATGAACACGATGCTCGATTCGACCTTGCCGCTGACTGTCACCGAGTACGAAGAGTGGGGGAATCCGCACAAAGAAGACTTCTTCAAGCACATGATGTCGTACTCACCATATGACAATATCGCGGCGAAGAACTACCCTGATATACTATTGACCGCAGGACTGAATGACCCGCGTGTCAGCTACTGGGAACCGGCCAAACTCTGCGCCAAATTGCGTGCCACCAAGACCGACAAGAACGTTTTGCTCTTGAAAACGCGCATGGACTCCGGACACGGCGGCGCGTCGGGCCGCTACAGCGCAATCAAAGACGCGGCCTTTGTCTATACGTTCATTCTCGATCGACTGGGGCTGACGAATTGAAATTGAGTTGACAAATTGAATTGTAGGTCGGGTTCCGACGTCTCGCTTCAGCGGGACGAGAAACCCGACATGTCTGCTCTTTGTAGGTCGGCCTCCTTGTGAGGCTGACTTTTTTTATTACCGCCAACAAGTATGTCAGGGTCGCAAGGACCCTGACATACGAACACCGTAGGTCGAAATCCCTTGCCGCGTCAGCGGTCCCGCCGTAGGCGAGAGGTTTCGACATCTTCTGTATTGTAGGATGGTATCCCTCCGCAAGCGGTGGGGCACCAAGACCTACCGTTCGTCTGGTGCCTCAATCTCGGTTGATACTTTGATCCAATTCGGGCCGCCGTCGACAACTTCAATCGGCACCTCGATCCGGAACTTGTCGAACATGCAAACAGTCGATTTGTTTTCGCAGAAATAGGCCACCACGTCCATTGTCAATAAACTTTGCCCCGGCGCCGTTTTCACTGCCAGATCGAACGGAAAACTGATCGTGCCGGGATCGTAAGAGCCAAATGACCTCGGAAAACTGACCACTTTGGCATTTTCCGAATACCAACTCAGGTAACTCGGCGCCTGATCGGTCAGGTGATACCCGCGCGGCGGATCGACAAGCACTTCAATCTTCCCAGAGCCAGATCCAAATGTCTGTTTTCCGACTTTCACTACTCGCCCGGTAAACTTCGGCGGTGTGGTCGGATCAACGCTGGCTTTCACTTTCGGAGTTGCACTCGCTGGGGAATTGGTCTGAGCCTGAGCGCCCGACTCGCGCACATCGAGCGTGCCTACTTTGCTGGTCGCCAGATCAATTGTGCGAATTTTGTGATTGTTCACATCGGCGACATACAAAACGTTTTCTATGACCGCCACCGCGCCCGGTTCGAAGAATTGCGCGATCTTGAGGTCGCCGTCGGCGTACCCGCCTTTTCCAGTCCCGGCCAAAGTTGCGACAGAAAGGTTTGTCGGATCGATCGCTCGTATTGTCGAGTTATATGTATCAGCTACAAACAACTTGCCGTCGTGATACAATACGCCCAAGGGGTGCTGGAATCGCGCGGTCTGCGTTGCGCCGTCGATATTGCCAAATTCAAATAACCCCGCGCCAACAACCGTCTCGACAGTTGCCGTGTCTGACAAATTGGCCCGGCGAATCGAACTGGTTTCGCTGTCGGCCCAGTATAGCTTTTTGCCGTCGGTAGAAAGGCCGCTCGGTTGCGCCAGCGACGCTTCTGCAAGCGGGCCGTCGTGGATATCCTCGCGCGCTGATCCGGCCCACGGTTTTGCGTCCCACGTTTTCGTATCGGCGACCCAAATCTGATGCGCCCCGGCCATTGCAATATACAGCTGGCCGTCGTGCGCCAATACATCCCATGGCGAATTAATCGCGAGCGACCGTCCCGTGCCGGGCTGGTTGTAGTCGCGTGCCTGCGATCCGGTGCCGAGAACGGTTGTCACTGTGCGCGATTTCAGATCGGCTACTCGAATCAGGTGGTTCTCTGTGTCGGCGATATACAGAGTGTCGCCGTCTATGAAAGTCCCCTGCGGATGATTGAACTGCGCAGTGGCAAAAGTGCCGTCGGCAATTCCGATCTCTCCTGATCCAATGGTTTCAATCACCACGCCGGTCAAATCGGTGACTAAAATCCGGTTGTGATTAGAATCTGATATGATCAGTCTTTTCTTTTTTGCGTCGGCGGAGACTTTCCCCGGGAATGACAGCACGCCTGATTCTGTCTTGTGCGACTCCAGCGCAAAGCTGACCGGACTTGGTTTCAGTTGGCCTTTAGCCGTGAAATACGGAATTGCCTTTGCGATTATCGGATCGAATAGTTCAAACGCGCCTTCGCCTGATTGTCCGCCGATAATTTTTCCATTTGGATTGATCAGCACCAATGTCGGCCAGGCGCGGGAGCCGTACGACTGCCAGACCTGGAAATCGTGGTCGTTGATGACCGGGTGGTGTATTTCGTAACGCAGGATTGCCTGCTTGATTGCCTCGGTCCCTTTTTCATTGGCAAACTTGGCTGAATGCACGCCGATAACCACCAGTTCGTTCGGATACTTCGCTTCGAGCTTTTTCAAATCGGGGATGACGTGCATGCAGTTGATACAGCAGAATGTCCAGAAGTCGAGAAGGACCAGTTTGCCGCGAAATTCCCGGAGCGAAATCTTGTGATCAGAATTGAGCCACTCCAGATCTGCTGGAAAGTCGGGGGCGTTTATCAGACCGTCGAGCGTC
>JBGAWZ010000495.1:0-2216 GCA_044227335.1 Candidatus Zixiibacteriota bacterium
TCAGGGCTCCCACCCTGACACCCGCCGAAAAAGAAAGTGTCAGGCCGGGAGGCCTGACACCACACTAAGTTCCAATCTTAATGCCGGTCAGGTCTTTTCGTTGAGCAACTTTTCGACCTGGTTGACCAGATCGGCAAAGGTGGCGATAGTCCGGTTAACCGGCTCGGGAGTAGTCATATCCACGCCGGCATCTTTGAGGACATCGACCGCGTATTTCGAGGTCCCCGTTGACAGGAACTTCTTGTACGTGGGAAGGAATTTCTCCCCGTCGGTCATGATCTTCTGCGACAGTGCCTGTGCGGCGGCATAGCAGGTAGCGTATTGATACACGTAATACTGCCGATAGAAGTGGCTTATGCGCATTCCGCCCAGATCGTTGATTGAGTCAATCACCAGATCCGGTCCCCAGTATTTCTGATAGATATCACGGTAGGTCTTGCGGAAGAAATCAACCGAGAGTGCGTCGCCCTGTTCAACCCGGTCGTGGATCGCCAGCTCGAACTCGGAGAACATCACCTGGGTGTAGAATGTCCCCATGATCTGCTCGATATACTTGATCAGCAGATTGAGCCGTTCCTGTTTGTCCTTGGTGTTAGCGATCATGTATTTCATCAGGACCGCTTCGTTGCAGGTCGAGGCAACTTCGGCGGTGAAGAGCGGATGACCGGAATTGATGTACGCTTCGTTCTTGTTAGTGTACTGGTTGTGCATCGCGTGGCCCATCTCGTGCGCCAGCGTAAAGACGTGATCGAGCGAACCGTTGAAGTTCATCAAGAGATACGGATGCGATGACCAGGTTCCCCAGCAGTACGCGCCAGTGCCCTTGCCCTGCGTTTCGTAGACATCGACCCACCCGGAATTAAGTCCACCCATGAATCCGGTGAGGTATTCCTTCCCCATTGGCGCAAGACCCTTTGAGATAATGTCCTTGGCTTCTTCGTAGGTGTACTTCTTGCTTGATCCCGGCAAGAGATTGGCCCACAGGTCATACGAATAAAGGGTGTCGACTTTCAGGATGCGTTTGCGAATCGCGGCCCACTTATGCAGAGGCGCCAGATTGGCATTGACCGCGTCGACCAGATTATGAAAGACCGAAGTCGGGATATTGCTCCCGTTGAGCGAGTATTCCAGACACGTGTTGTACTTGCGGGCTTTGGCCAGAAAATAGTCGCGCTTGACCGACGACGACAGCGAGGCGCCGAGTCCGTTGATATACTTCAGATACGACTGATTGTACTGCTGATTGGCGTTCCGACGGACATCACGATTAGTCGATTCCACCATCTGCTCATACCGACCGCGGGTCAGCGCGACCTCTTCGCCGGTTTCATCTTTCACACTTCCAAACGTGATATCGGCTTCGTTGATGCCACTGAAAATTTTGGAGGGAGCCCCGAGCACCGGTCCGGCGGCGGCCAACAGGTTTTCTTCGGTCTCCGAAAGTATGTGCGCACGGGTGCGCGCAAGATTGCTCAGATACTGGCGGTATACCTGAAGATCCTTGTTGCCGGCCAGCATGCCGTCGATCTGTTCGCCGGTCATCGTCAGGATTTCCGGCTCGATATACGAAGTCGTCGCGCCGATTTTGGACCCGAGCGCTCCGATCCGATCCGACATTTCCTGATACTTGCTCTCGCGGTTGTCTTCGTCGAGCTTCAGGCCGGCATACACATATAGATTGTCCGAGATCAACCCGAGCGAGTCATTCAGCCGCAAACAAGCCAGCAACTGGTCGGGCTGATTGAGTTTGCCTTTGAATTGCCCCAGCCGCTCGTAGTTGGCGTTTAAGAAATCATATGATTTCAGCCACTCGTCGTCGCTGGCGAACATATCGGCCAACCGCCATTTGTATTTGTCTTCAATTTGCGAGCGCTGGGGGACATCGGCGGCGCCGGTTTTCGGCGCCCAAAGTCCCAACGCGCAAAGTCCGAGCAGGGCCGTCAGGGCCAGCCGTCGGTACCGGATAGCAGTCATACTGTTTTCTCCTGTGATTGCGTGTGATACGGGTAAGTCAATTTTCACTTCTCTCTTTTCGAGGCGGTATGTAATATACGGCAATGACCCGTCAATTGTTTAGTTAAATGAGGCCCGATGTACACCTATCGCACGACTGTCAAACTCCACGATACCGACGCCGCCGGGGTGATGTTTTTTGGGAGCCAGTTCCGGCTGGCCCACGATTGCTACGAAGCGATGATGGCCCAGATCGGCTGTTC
>JBGAWZ010000496.1:0-2210 GCA_044227335.1 Candidatus Zixiibacteriota bacterium
CAACCACCGCCACCGGCGCGAACGCTTCACGGGCACACAGCGGAGAACTGCGTTTCACGTTGGTCATAAGAGTCGGTTGCATGCTCTGTCTCCGGGCTTTTCCTCCCGCCAGGATCTTTGCTCCTTCTCGCTCTGCCTGGTGTATCATAGCCATCACTTTCTTTACCGATCCCTCATCGACCATTGCGCCGATATCGGTCTTCTCGCTCAATGGATCGCCGACCTTTAGTTTGGCAATTTTCGATGTAAACATCCTGAGAAACCGGGGATACACTTTTTCGGCTACAAAAATACGTTGAACCGAAATGCACGACTGTCCGGCGACACCGAACGCACCGAACAATAGCCGCGTGGTGGCAAAATCCAGATCAGCGTCGTCGGCCACGATCACTCCCGCATTGCCGCCCAACTCCAGCACTACCGGTTTTTTCCCGGAATTCGCTTTGATCCACCAGCCGACGGTATCTGATCCGGTGAATGTGATCATTTTGATTCGCGGGTCATCCAGGAGCGGCTTGGCCGCCTCGGCGTTGCCCGGCAAGATCGAAATTGCCTCTTTGGGATATCCACACTTTTCCAGAATCTCGGCCAAGCGGAGCGCAGTAAGCGGAGTCTTGCTGGCCGGCTTAAGAACAATCGCATTTCCAGAGGCCATCGCCGGTCCGACTTTGTGCGCGATCAAATTCAGCGGAAAGTTAAACGGCGTGATTGCGCCGATCACTCCAAGCGGAAAACGCCTGACCATCCCGAAACGTCCCTCGCTACCCCTATTCCAGTCCAGATCAATAATCTCGCCGCCGATACGTTTTGCCTCCTCGGCCGATAAGCGAAAAACACCGACCGCCCGAGCTACTTCCAGCCGAGACTCCTTGATCGCTTTCCCCAGTTCAGCGGTCATCAATCGAGCGAACTCCTCGCCCCGCCTTTCGAGTTCATTTGCCACAAATCGGCAGGCTGATTCCCGCTGGTGCGAGGCCAGTCGCCGCGTCTGGGCAAATGCTTTTTCCGCTTTGGCTATTGCCAGCACGAAGTCCTGAGCGGTGGCGGCTGATACCCGACCAACCAGTTTGTTGTCATAGGGTGAGCGAACCTCGAACGACGACTTTCCCTTTCGCCATTCCCCCGCCAGATACATCTCCGCTGTCCGTTTCATCAAATCATCTCCAGGGTAATCATCTTTCCAACATACCCGCCGCTTGCCGCCGTTTCAACCGATTTCCTGAATCCAACGAGTATTGGCGCCTGCCCACATCAGTAGAGGGAGCTATCCCTCTGTTTCGGCCGACCAGCGAGGAGGAATCGCTTCGAGCGGCACCTCCCCCAGAGTCGAAACTTGGGGGCTAACAGCATAGTAAACAATAGGTTAATGAACACGCCGTGATTGGCCGATAACTACTCTGAAAGCACGGCACGGGATTTACAACTATTGCCATCAAACGAAGGAATTTTATATGCG
Source organism: Candidatus Zixiibacteriota bacterium (assembly GCA_044227335.1). Taxonomy (GTDB): domain Bacteria; phylum Zixibacteria; class MSB-5A5; order GN15; family FEB-12; genus JACRAV01. Next base: position 1,457 of record JBGAWZ010000496.1, read on the forward strand.
ACTGAGAAAACTTACGACCAATCGCGGCATTTCGATTCTTGAAGTTATGGTGGCTATGATCATTCTGTCGGTCTCGCTACTTCTGCTGTTGAACATGGCAATGGTAGCGCTCGACGGCAACGACTGGTCGAACAAGACCACGCTTGCCACTCAGCTGGTCCAGCAGAAACTCGAAGAGATTCGCGCCACCGGAACGCTGACCAACGGCTCCGATGTGGTGAGCGGCGTCACGAGGGCGTGGACTATCTCAAGCGCCGGACCGCATCTGCGAAATGTCAGCATCGCCATGACCTGGGCAGATGTGAAGAACAAAACGCATGTCGACACAATGTCGACAATCATTCGCACGGACTCAATATGACAACTCGCCCGACACCAGTGAAGAGGAGCTTAGGAAAGGTGTCACGTATGCATCTCACAAACTCGCGCGGATTTTCGCTTATTGAACTCATGGTCGCTCTGGCTATCACCGGGTTTGTCACCTCTGCCATTTTCGAAGCGTTTAAGACACAGAACAAAAATTATGTGGCCCAGGATGACATCACAAATATTCAGCAAAATACTCGTGCCGCGATCGATGAACTGAGCAAACAGGTTCGTGAGGCCGGCTTTGGCGTTCCGGGACAATTCCCGTACATCTATGCGGCGAACAGTAATCCGGATACCATTACTTTGGTCTACCAAGCGAAGAATTGCAATACTACTTTGACCGCGGCGATGACCTCTACCTCGGCCGCCCTTACCTGTTCCGGTG
>JBGAWZ010000497.1:0-2209 GCA_044227335.1 Candidatus Zixiibacteriota bacterium
AATGTCGTCGCCTGATAGCGCCGTGATCCCCTGATATACTTTGTCGGCCCGCTCTTTGTCACCGCGAAACCGGACCATCGAAAATTCTGTTTCGGCCAGACCCGGATCGATTGAAGTCACCCGAATCGGCGTGTCGACCAAATCAATCAGCATGCCGCGATTGAGTGCGTTCACTGCGAACTTCGAGGCGCAGTAGACATTTCCCATCGGGTACAACTCGTGTCCGGCGATCGAGCCGATATTAATAATGTGACCTCGGCCGCGTTTGATCATCCCCGGCAAAATGGCGCGGGTCACCCAAAGAAGCCCCTTTACATTAGTATCAATCATCTCGCTCCAGGCGACATGGTCGCCCTCCTGAATCTTCTCCAGCCCGCGCGCCAGTCCGGCATTATTCACCAAAATGTCAACCGCCTGCCATTCGTCGGGGAGTCGCTCTACCAGTCGATTGACATCTTCCCGTTCGCGGACATCCAGCCCCCGAACCAGACAGGGAGCGTCGAGGCGTTCGGCCAATTTGTGCAGGCGATCCTCTCGGCGGGCCGTCAGAATCAGGCGGGCGCCCTCGCGGGCAAACCGTTCGGCGGTGGACATTCCGAATCCGGACGAAGCGCCGGTGATCAGGACGATCTTATCTTTGAAAGAAGTCATCGTGTCTCCAGATTGGGGTCAAGTTCAGTTGAGCCAATCTATGGCCTGAGTAGTTAGAGGTCAATCGGCTCGACGTCGAGGGGCAGGCAGGATGCCTGCCGCCCAAAAAGCGTCAGGTCTCGGAAGCCTAGGACCTGACGCAACGGGAAGAGACTGGCAGACGAGGACGTCTGCCGCGCACGGAATACGACACTACTCTCAACAAGGCGATTTCCGGCCGCAAAGTCCGCAAAACTCCGCTTTCGCGAGGGGTTGAATCGAAAGCACTGGCAAGATGCTTCGCTATAGTACGGTTTGGTCCAGGATCCGCCGTCTCGGTTTCGTGAGTGGTGGTCGTCCTCGACCACCACTTTGGTACCAGTCCATACATGGCAGGCGGGAAGCCGGCCGACCACATGCATGCGACGAAAGCCCGGCAGGTCAGCGCCCGCTCTCCAAGTTCGACTGTTGAACTCCTCTGCCTATATGATGTGCAATCCCCATAAGGCTCCGGGGCTTCATAACCCCAAAGAGTTTCGAGGAGAACTCGTGAAAATCGCGTAATCTATTGTATAGCAAATTCTTAACTGCGATTGACCGGTTTTTGTGCCGTGGACATTTATTTTGGCACCCGGTATGCAATTGTTACGGTCTGTAGCAAAGAACCACTGCTCCTGTCCCGATATAATAGGGTAGAGACCATACCCGACCTTCCCGGGATCGGACAGTTCGACCGAAGGAGATTGGTATGGCCGACGAAAAGAGGAAGAAGGCATTGTTGCCAAAGAAGACGTATTGGCACTTGTACAGCCTGCAGAATCTGGAGTCGAGCAAACTGATTCAGGTGGTCAACAAGGTTCTCAAGCGCGAATACGTCCTCATCAAGTAAAAACATTTTCACTTGACAGCCACAACCCCCCGGGGTACCTTCGGGACTTGACCTGCCTGCCACAGGCGAGGGAATGCCGGAGCTATGCTCCATGTGTTTGTGGTTCAGGGATTTGAAGTATGTTTAAGAAAAAAATTACCTTTTTAGTCATACCGGATTCATCGGGAGTTTCCCGTCAACTGCGGATCCCGGTGGCATTCTTTTACATAGCCGCCAGTATCGTGCTGTTTCTGGTTGTCTCTAGTCTGTTCTTTGGGGCGGAGTTTCTAAGCGCCCGGGTCTCAGATCTGGCGTTGGCCCAATACAAGCTCGAAAACGCCCGGTTGCATGACAAATTTGACCAATTCAGCGTTCGACTCACTGAAGCCGAAACGCGCTACCGGAATCTGGTTCAAAAAGAAGTCGCCATCCGTAACCTGTTCAACCTTCCGGAAATCTCAACGGAAGAGCGCCAACTTGGCATCGGCGGTCCGGGGGGGTACGGGCCGGTTTTATTGACTGAGTCGGATCGCCAGACCTTTTTGACCGAAGTCCAGCTCGATCAGCTTTTGCGGCTTTCGGAGTTTGAGGCCGAGCAATTCGTCGAGGTTGAGCGGTCGGTTTCCAAAGTCAAAGAAAAGCTCGACCATACGCCGTCGATCTGGCCGACCCAGGGATGGCTCTCGCGCGGATTCGGGCGGCAGTTTGATC
>JBGAWZ010000498.1:0-2199 GCA_044227335.1 Candidatus Zixiibacteriota bacterium
AATGTTCTTCACGATCTTGATTCGGACGCTATGCGTTCCATGATTCTCAATGAAGGGAAGCGCATCGACGGACGGTCGGTCAACGACGTTCGCGAGATTACCTGTGAAGTTGGCGTGCTTCCGCGCGCTCACGGGTCCTCGCTCTTTACCCGGGGCCAGACGCAGGCGCTGGTGGCGGTGACGCTCGGTACCAAGATGGACGAGCAGAGACTGGATGAGCTGGAAGGGGAGTCGACTAAGAGCTATATGCTCCATTACAATTTCCCGCCCTTCTCAACCGGCGAAACCAAGATGATCCGCGGGACAAGCCGCCGCGAAATCGGACATGGCGCACTGGCCGAGCGGGCGCTGATTCCGGTGATCCCGAGCGAGGGTAGTTTCCCGTACACGGTGCGAGTCGTGTCGGATATTCTGGAATCGAACGGGTCGTCGTCGATGGCTTCTGTCTGTGGCGCCTCGCTGGCGATGATGGACTGCGGCGTGCCGATCAAGACCGCCGTGGCTGGAATCGCCATGGGACTTATCAAGACCGACGATAAAGTCGCGATCTTGACTGATATCTTAGGTGATGAAGATCACTTTGGCGACATGGATTTCAAAGTGGCCGGTTCGACAACCGGAATCACGGCGATTCAAATGGATATCAAGATCACGGGGCTCGATCTGGAGACGATGCGCCAGGCGCTGGACCGTGCTCGGACAGCCCGTCTACATATTCTTGAGAAGATGAACCAGACGATTTCGCGTCACCGCGATCAATTGTCTGAATACGCGCCGCGCATTATCACCATCAAGATCAACCCGGCCAAGATTGGCGAGTTGATTGGCCCCGGTGGTAAGATAATTCGCGCCATCTGCGAAGAGACCGGAGCGAAGATCGATATTGACGATGACGGCACTGTGCTAATTGCGACAGTCGACGGCGACGCCGGCCGGGCCGCATTGGCCCGAGTCGAAGCGATTGTCGCCGAACCGGAAATGGGCAAGGTATATAACGGAATTGTCCGCAGAACGACTGATTTCGGCGCCTTTGTCGAGATCATGCCGGGCACTGATGGATTAATTCACATCTCCGAGCTTGATCTGAACCGAGTCAAGCGGGTAGAGGACATCGTGCGGGTCGGGGACCGTGTTGATGTGAAAGTCATCAATATTGATCAGGACGGCAAAGTGCGGCTTTCGCGCAAGGCGCTGTTGACGGCGTCGACCGCCGTTCCCGCCCACAACGGCGAGGAATCGAACAACTGATGGAACGTCATCGGGTCGAGTCCCCCACCGGGGTATTCGAGAAGACGACGCTCCCCAATGGCATCCGCGTAATCAGCGAACGGTTTCCCGCCGTTCGCTCGGTTTCGCTGGGTGTCTGGTTGGATGTTGGCTCCCGCTATGAGCCGGAGAAGCTGGCGGGGGTTTGCCATTTCATTGAGCATATGATCTTCAAGGGGACGAAGCGTCGCTCGGCGAGAGAACTGGCCTCGGCTCTCGAATCGGTCGGCGGATCGCTCAATGGATTTACGACGCGTGAGCAAACCTGCTATACCGCGCGCGTGACTGATGAATATTTGGCGGAGGCAATCGACGTTCTGGCTGATATGACCGGCCACGCCACAATGAAGCAGTCGGATATGACCAAGGAAAAGCAGGTCATCAGCGAGGAGATCAAAGAGTCGATTGATAATCCGTCGGATTTCATTCACGATCTTTTCCAGATGACTTATTGGGGGGAGCATCCACTCGGCCGCCCGATCATGGGGACACAGAAGACAATCGGCGCACTCAAGCGCTCGGAGATGCTGAAGTTTGTCGCGGAACATTACCGAACCGGCAATGTAGTGGTGGCGGCGGCAGGGGCAGTATCGCACCGCGAGTTGGTAAAATTAGTCGAGAAGAAGTTCAAGTTTTCGGGCGGCAAAGCGCCCGAGCCAAAGAAATTGCTGGCTCCGAGCGTGACCCGCTCGATTATTCAGACCAACGACAGCAGACAAACGCATTTTTGTATGGGGTATCCGGGTGTTTGCTACGATACAGCCGACCGGATGACGGCGCTGGTACTCTCGACCTATCTGGGTGGCGGAATGTCGTCGGTACTGTTTCACCGGATACGGGAAACGAGCGGACTGGCCTACACGGTGTTTACCTTTACCGATTTCTATCGTGATGGCGGCTTGTTCGGAGTCTATCTCGGGACAGATCAGAAAC
>JBGAWZ010000030.1:0-10153 GCA_044227335.1 Candidatus Zixiibacteriota bacterium
GTTTCCATTCGCTCCAATATTCGGACCGCCTCGGCCGCTCTGACCAGTTTGAATGACGCCATGCGGGTCGCCCTTCGCGGCGGCGCTGTTTCGGGCCTACTGGTGGTTGCCATGTCGCTCTTGGGCGTCGGTGGTCTCTATGCCGTTGTGTCATTTCTTACCGATGTTGACCCGGAGCGCATTCCTCTCCTGATTGTCGGTTACGGATTCGGCGCGTCATTTGTCGCTCTGTTCGCGCAAGTTGGCGGCGGTATCTACACCAAAGCCGCTGACGTGGGCGCTGACCTTGTTGGTAAAGTCGAAGCCGGCATTCCCGAAGATGATCCGCGCAATCCTGCGGTGATCGCCGATCTGGTCGGGGACAACGTGGGCGACTGTGCTGGTCGCGGTGCGGACTTATTCGAATCGACGGCCGCGGAAAATATCGGCGCGATGATCCTGGGCGCGACGCTCGCTCATGCCGCCGCGCAGGCGAATATCGCTTTCAACGCGGATATCAAGCTTGGCATCATCGGCGTGATGATGTTCCCGCTGGTCGCCCGCGCTTTTGGTATCATTGCCTCAGTCATAGGCATCCTCTCGGTGAAATTGAAGAACGAGCAGGAAGACCCGATGAAGGCGCTCAACCGCGGCTACTTTGTTTCGGCCGCGCTGGCCATGGTCGGTTTCGGATTCACCACCTGGTGGCTACTCAATCCCGCCAACGAACCAAGTGCCTGGATCTACTTCTTTGCGTGCGGTTTGATCGGCGTCGTCACGTCAATCCTCTTTGTTTTCATCACTCAGTATTACACCGAGTATCAATATCGTCCGGTTAAAGAAATCGCCGAGGCGGCAACAACCGGTCCGGCCACCACGATCATCTCGGGTGTCGCGGTTGGCTTCGAGTGCACCGCTCTTCCGATTCTGGTAACCGGCGCGGCGCTGTTGGGCTCATATTTTCTCGGCCAGTCGGCGCTACCCGACGGCATGGGCGGGTTATTTGGCACCGCCGTCGCTACAATGGGAATGCTCTCCACCGCCGCTTACATTCTGGCGATGGATACATTTGGCCCGATCACTGACAATGCTGGCGGTATTGTCGAGATGTCACGCCAACCCGAAGAAATCCGGGTTCGAACCGACAGACTTGATTCGGTCGGTAACACCACCAAAGCCCTTACCAAAGGGTACGCGGTTGGTTCGGCTGGTCTCGCGGCATTTCTCTTGTTCCAGGCCTACATGGACGAAGTCCTGCATTACTCAGGCAAGTTCGGAGAAATGCACTCCCTCCCTGTTGATTTGTCCAAGCCGGTAGTCTTTGTCGGCGCGATGCTCGGCTGTATGCTTGTCTTCTTGTTCTCCGCACTCTGTATTCGCGCGGTAGGCAAAGCGGCCAAGGCAATCATCGAGGAAGTGCGGCGTCAGTATGCCAAACTTCCACGCAAGAACGATATGATCCAGTTCCCGGATGATTTCAAGCCGGAGTACGGCTCCTGCGTCGATATCGTGACCAAAGCCGCGCTCAAGGCGATGGTGCTTCCGGGAATTCTCGTTGTCGCGTCGCCGGTTGTCGTCGGGTTGACCTTTAAGGTCTTCATCTCGCCGGGGAACGAACTGATCGCGGCGGAATCTGTCGCGGCGTTCCTGATGGTTGGAACGATCGGCGGCATCATCATGGCGCTCTTCTTGAATAACGCGGGTGGCGCGTGGGATAACGCTAAGAAATATATCGAAACTGGCGCTCACGGCGGCAAGTATCTGACACTGGCCGACGGTAGCAAGGTGAAGAACCCTGTTCACGGCGCGGCGGTTGTCGGCGACACCGTTGGTGATCCGTTTAAGGACACCGCTGGTCCGTCGCTCCACGTGCTGGTGAAATTGCTTTCGACCATCACACTGGTGCTGGCTCCGTTGTTTATCTGATTTTCTTGTAGTCGGCGAACGTCCTCGTCCGCCGACTCTTGTCATTGTTGGGCGGGTTCGGAAACGGACCCGCCTTTTTTTTTCGTAGGTGTCGTGCCGTCATGCCTCCCGGCTTGACGGCAATTTTTTTGTGAGTAAGTGTCGGGGCGGGAGCCATGACACCACGCAAATACTTCATATTCCGGCAGGTCTTGCGATGTCCGCATTCAGCGGACAGCGTGTGACCTGCCGGTTTCCGTACGGGCCAACATGCGTCAGGTCACACTTCGTCCCGCTTGAAGCGGGTCTTGGCAAGATCTGACGCAACTGCAAAACACCGTCTGTGTTTACTACAACAGCGCAGAGTCATTGTGCGAAGCGAAAAGGTCCGGTGGGGTGGGAGGGTGAGGATGTCAATCTCTCGCGCCGCCGCAAGAGCAGACTCTCACGTGTTAGCGACAGGACGCCGCCCGAGAAATATCTCGTGCCCCGTGTTGCTATACGAGTTGTGCTCGAATGGGATCATGAGAGGCTCGAAGCCGGCGTTCGATATTAGCTCGGTCCACAAGGATCTCGGGAACAATCCCATGATGTGACGGTCGTGGACGACGTTGACGTCTCCGTTCACCTCTCTTAAGAGGTACGCCATATCGGTAACATACATGTCGGTTTTGGATTCAGGAGCCCACCGCCATTCGATGTAGCGCAGTCCGCGCCGATTTCCATCGCTACCTCCGGACTCTGTGCTTGGCTCGAATGTTTCGGTGACGAAATCCGGCTGGAATATTGCAACTCCGCCGGGGACGGTGTGTGCGAAGGCGGTGTCGATGGCGAGGGACAGATCAGTGCGCGAGGTCATGTAGCTAATAGCGTCGTGTATGAGGACGCAATCAAAGTCGCGCCCGAGTCGGACTGAGCGCATGTCGCCTTGAATGTGCTCGCACTCCGGATTCAGTCGGCGGCTCACGGCGAGCATGGTTGGCTCAATGTCGACAAGAGTACAGCATAGGGTTGACTTCAAATGGGCGGCATTGTGACCGCCGCCGCAACCGAGATCCAGCATGGTCTTCGGAGGGCGCTGACAGTGAGTATCGAACAACTGTCGGTAAGAGGAGGCCTCACGGGCGTAGTCACTCACCGGTGTTAACAGAGGATACCAATCCGCCAGTTCGCGGTAGAGTTTGATGGTCTGAGTGCTGGTTGCTGTATTTTCTATGGCCATGCGGAGTCCTTTACTTTTGTGTTCATCTGCGATCTAAGGGCGACCAGTGGCACCGCCATTCATGGTGACGCTACTCTAATATTCTCAACTTGCACACAAGAGTCAATGCGGAAGAGGGGAGAGATTGCGACGCTCGAAGACTCGCTCGCAATGACGAGCTTTGCCTGCAATAATCTCATGCCACCGCAAGCAGTGGGGCACCAAAGACGGGCAGACGAGGGCGTCTGCCGCGCACGAGAACGCGGCGCACAGGAATGTACGCCGCGCACGAAGGGGACGTAAAAGATTGATTTACCTGTCCTTAAGGGGGTATACTGCGGCGTGAACAAGCGTGCGACGCGGCGGACGAGGACGGCCGCCACGCACCCAAGATAGACAAGCTAAAGTGCCTACATGAACTTTGAAACCTACATCGCCAAACGATATTTCCGCTCCGGCGGAGCGTTTACTTCGATTGCCACTTGGATCACTGTCGCCGGTGTCGCACTCGGTGTGGCGGTTGTCTGCTTTGTCATGTCGATGCACAACGGATTTGAGTCCGAAATTCGCTCACGTCTTTTGGGGACAACCTCGCACATCTCTGTTTTCCCCGCCAGCGGTGACTTAATAAAAGACTACTCAAATCTGGTTGCGCAAATTGAAGAAGTCCCCGGTGTGGTAGCGGCCTCGCCGTTCATATACTACAAAGCGGCGATCTCGTCAGCCTCGGCCGGCGATGGGATTATCGTGCGCGGAATTGATCCCGAACTGGAACGCAAAACCGCCGACATCGGGAAGACGGTCACCTTCGGTAATTACACACTCTCGCCGGTGTACGAAAACGACGACACTCTGCCGACCATGCTGATGGGAAAAAATCTGGCCGAACGGCTTGGTGTCGCGGTCGGCACACCGGTGGTTTTGTATTCATTGCGCGGGGAAGACCTTCGCAAAAATACTCGGCCGCGGATAGCCAAGTTTATCATATCCGGAATTTTTGAAACAGGGATGTACGAATTCGACGCCGAAATGGCGTATATCAGCATCCCGGCGGCGCAGGATTTGTTTCGGCTGGGTGACGCCGTGACTGGTGTCCACATGAAGATTACGGACATGAGCAAGGCGCAGGAACTAACGCCGGTGATCGATCAAAAGCTTGGGTTTAAGTACGATGTCGTACCTTGGAATGTCCTGCATCGGAATCTCTTTACCTGGATCGCGATTGAGAAAAAGATTCTCTTTCTGGGATTTATTCTGATTGTGATTGTTGCCGCCTTCTCGATTATCTCAACTTTGGTGATGTTGACAATGGAAAAACGGGCCGAGATCGGCATTCTTAAGACAATGGGGGCCACGCCGGCGCGTATCAGAAAGATATTCGTGTATAAAGGGTTGGGCATCGGCGCGGTTGGAGTCCTGGCCGGTTGGGCGGTGGCTCTCGGAGCGGCGTATCTTCAAAACAAGTACGAACTTATAACTTTGCCAGCCGACATTTACTTTGTCAAATATCTGCCGATTGACATACACCTGTTCGATTTCTTCTTAGCCGGAGCGCTGACCATTGTCATCTGCTTCTGCGCCGCTTTGTACCCCTCACATCGGGCGGCCAAGGTCTCGGTGATCGACGTTTTACGACAGTAGCGGTAGAGATTAAAGTTGTTGAATGCCTAAACGTTTGCCGAAATTTGGCGAAAATAATACCATGATTTGGTCCGATAGGACTGGACTACCCAAACTATGATGCAACAGCCAACCCGTGTCCTGCAAGCCAACGACCTCCACCGGGCGTTTCAAACCGCCAACGGAGTCTTGAGCGTTCTCAAAGGTGCGTCTCTTTCTGTGAATAAGGGAGAGGTGACGGCGGTCACTGGGGCTTCAGGAGTTGGTAAGTCGACTCTTTTGCATCTGCTCGGCGGACTTGATCGCCCCAATTCCGGCGAAGTCCGTGTGAACGACGAACTAATGACCGCCAAGAGCGAAAAAGAGCTGGCCGCATTCCGCACCAAAAATGTCGGGTTTGTTTTTCAGTTTCACTATCTGCTCGAAGATTTCACCGCGCTGGAAAATGTGATGATACCGCTCATTCTCGACGGGTGTGACCTGAATCAGGCCCGCACGCGTGCGGAACAGTTGATGGCCTCTGTGGGTTTAACGGATAGAACAACGCACCGTCCTCGCGAACTGTCGGGCGGTGAACAACAGCGGGTGGCGGTCGCCCGGGCTTTGGCCAACAACCCCACGTTGGTGCTTGCCGATGAACCGTCGGGAAATCTCGACACGGCCACCGGACGCAAACTGCACGATCTTCTGTTTGGGCTCTCACGGGAAAAGTCGATTAGTTTCGTGATCGCCACTCACAATAGCGAGTTGGCGGCAAAGTGTGACCGGACGTTTCATATGGTCGACGGACGAGTCGAGGTAGAGAGAGGTTAGGGCGGATATGACCTGTCAGGATTGCAAAAAACGGGAAGCGACTGTGCAGATGACGCTGATTGTGAAAAACGAAAAGTCGTCGCTATCGCTTTGTCAGGAATGCGCGCTGGCGCGCGGTTTTCATTCTCCGCTTGATAACGCCCCCTTTCCGCTGAAAGATATTCTCGAAGGCATCGCCAAGGGAAACAAGCCGAACAAAAAGAGCACCGATCCGGCCGACCAATTGACCTGTTCCAAGTGCGGACTCACGTTTGAAGAATTCACCCAGCAGGGGCGGTTTGGTTGTGGCGAATGTTATGCCGCCTTTCGCCCGCGTCTGGAATCGATCATGCGTAAAATTCACGGCGCATCATTGCATCGCGGTCGCAATCCCGAAACGCAGTCGCTTGATTCCACCCATGAATCGATTCCGGTTAAAGAGGAGGAGCGTCTTGAAGCGGAGCTGAAAAAAGCGATCGACAGCGAAGATTTCGAACGGGCCGCCGAACTGCGCGACAAATTGAAAACAGTTCGCGACCATGTGACCGCCGACTGAACGGGAGATATTGGTGAAGATCATGTTTGATGAAATGTCAAAGCAACCCGCCGCCTGGCTCTCCGGAACCGGTGATGAGGCGCTGGTCGTTCTATCGTCGCGCGTGCGCCTTGCCCGCAACGTGGCCGGATGCCGGTATCCTTCCAACGCCGATCTGGAGACCCGCAAGCGGATCGTGGGGTACTTTGATTCCTCCACCACCCGCTCGTCATTGTTGTCAGTCGGTCAGTACTGCAAAGCCACGGATATCACACACCTCGACCGAGATTTTCTGGTTGAGCGGCATTTGATCTCGCCTGTATTTCTCGACGGCTCCGATCTGACCAAGGCGTTACTTATCGGCGAAGGGGAACTGGTTTCTGTTATGGTCAATGAGGAAGACCACCTTCGCATTCAGGCGCTATCGGCCGGTCTGGACCCCGAAGGGGCGTTCTCGGCGGCGATGAAATATGAAGCGGAAATCGGCAAGTATCTCGAATACGACTACGACCCTGATTTCGGTTACCTAACCGCATGTCCGACTAACGCTGGAACCGGAATGCGGGCTTCGGTGTTGATACACCTGCCCGGACTGGTGCTCACGCGCGAAATTGACAAAGTTATCTCGCGCATCACCCGCTCGGGACTGATTGTGCGCGGATTTTACGGCGAGGGATCGGACGTACTTGGGAATCTCTTTCAGATTTCCAACCAGAACACCCTCGGCATTTCCGAGGCCGATATCTTATCGCAGATTACGCGGGTGACGCGGGAGATTATCGCCGACGAAGCTTCGGCGCGTCAGCGGTTGATCGACGAAGCGGCCGACATGATTGAGGACAAGATATGGCGGGCCTTCGGAATTTTGAAACATGCCCGGGTGTTGACCTCCGACGAAGTGATGAACCTTCTGTCGGCGGTGCGGCTGGGGCACGCCATGAAGATTATCGACTTTCTAAACGCGGCGCTTATTAACGAGATTCTTCTGCTGTCGCAACCGGCGCACCTGCAGAAGTTCTATGGCCGCGAGATGGATCCGGCCCGCCGAGATTTTGTGCGGGCGCAAATGGTGCGGGACAAGTTGCGCCGGGTCGGCTGAGGCCGGCTTCCCTTGCACCGGTGTGATTGAAACGGTATATTGTGTGACGCTTCATAAGGAGTGAGCGACTATGAATGAGATGTTTACCGAGGCGGCGCGAAAAGCGATCGAGTATGCCCGGGACGAGGCGGCTCGGCTCAAGCACGACTACATCGGCACCGAACACCTCCTGCTCGGACTGATCCGGCTGGGTGAAGGACGCGCAGTAGAAATCATCGGCAACCTGGGTCTTGAGTTGGACGACCTCAAATCCTCTATCGAAGAAATGGTCCAGCCGTCGGGTGGCACGATGACTATGGGCCAGCTTCCGTTGACCGCACGCGCGAAAAAGACGCTCGAAGTCTCGGGACAAGAAGCCCGCGCTCTGAAGTCAAAAGACATCGACACCGAGCATATTTTGCTCGCTCTTTTGAAAGACGAAGAGGGCGTTGCCTCGCAAGTGCTGTCGACCTATGAGATCGACTACAAAGAAGCGTACGAGGAATTGAAAAACATTCTGGGCGGCAAGCCGTCGTCGTTTAAGAAAAAACGCAAAAAATCAAAGACACCGGCACTCGATCATTTCGGCCGCGATCTGACCGAACTGGCCCGCCGAAGCAAACTTGATCCGATCATTGGTCGCGAGGACGAGATCGAGCGTGTCTGCCAGGTTCTCTCTCGCCGCAAGAAAAACAATCCGGTGCTTATTGGCGAACCGGGAGTGGGAAAGACTGCCATCGCCGAAGGACTCGCCCAGCGCATTGTCGAGGGGAATGTCCCGCAGACGCTTGAAAATAAGCGGGTGGTCACACTTGATATGGCCTCGCTGGTGGCCGGGACCAAATACCGCGGCCAGTTCGAAGAACGGCTCAAAGCGGTCATGAACGAGATTATCAACTCGACCGATGTCATCATTTTCATCGACGAACTGCATACGATCGTCGGTGCTGGTGGCGCTGAAGGGTCGCTTGACGCCTCGAATATTTTCAAGCCGTCGCTGGCCCGAGGCGAATTGCGCTGTATCGGCGCGACGACCATGAACGAGTATCGCAAATACATCGAAAAAGACGGCGCTCTCGAACGCCGCTTCCAGATGGTGATGGTCGAGCCGCCCTCCGAAGAAGATACCATTCGCATTTTGAAAGGTCTTCGTCCGAAGTACGAAGAACACCACAAGCTGATCATTTCCGATGACGCTATCGAATCGGCGGTGAAACTTTCCAACCGGTATGTCTCCGGAAAATTCCAACCGGACAAAGCGATCGATCTGATCGACGAGGCTGGTTCTCGGGCGCATCTGAAAACATACACCCGCCCGCCGCAGTTTACCGAAATCGAATCCAAGCTGGCCGGACTTCAGCATACCAAAGAAGAAGCGGTTAAGAATCAGGCCTTTGAAACCGCCGCGCAACTTCGCGACGAAATCAAGGCGACCAAAGAGCAACTCACCGATCTGGCCCGCGAGTGGGACAAACACCGCGAAAAAGACCGTGTGACGCTGTCTTCTGAGGATGTCGCGCAGGTGCTGGCCAAGATGACCGGCATTCCGCTTTTCCGGCTTGAAGAAAAAGAATCTCAGCGCTTACTGCGTATGGAAGAGGACCTGAGAAAGACCATCGTCGGCCAGACCGAGGCAATCGAAGTTCTGGCAAAAGCGATTCGCCGCGCCCGTGCTGGATTGTCCGACCCGCGTCGCCCGATCGGAACATTTATGTTCCTTGGCCCGACCGGTGTTGGCAAAACCGAATTGGCCCGGAGTCTGGCGAACTTCCTGTTCGACGATGCCGATTCGCTCATCCGTATCGACATGTCGGAGTACATGGAAAAATTCGCGGTTTCTCGCCTCATCGGCGCTCCGCCCGGATATGTGGGATACGAAGAAGGCGGCCAGTTGACCGAGAAAGTCCGCCGGAAACCATATTCGGTGGTTCTGCTTGACGAAATCGAAAAAGCGCACCCGGATGTCTTCAATATTCTGCTACAGTTAATGGACGACGGCTCACTGACCGACTCGTTTGGCCGTAAAGTCGATTTCCGCAACACGGTGCTCATCATGACCTCCAACGTCGGCACCCGCCAGTTGGGCGAAGGGAAGACGGTCGGATTTGATTCCGACGGAATCGACCGGTCGTACGACGTCATCAAGCGGAAGATCCGTGAAGAACTCAAGAAGCTCTTCAATCCGGAACTGCTCAACCGTATCGACGAGACGATCATTTTCCACCAGCTGGAGCGGAGTCATATCAAGGAGATCATCGATATTCTCGTGGTCGATATCGCCAAACAGCTGGCCGAAAAAGGAATCAGCTTCAATCTTACCGACGAAGCCACGGAATTCCTGGTCGAGAAGGGGTACGATCCGGCCTACGGCGCCCGTCCGCTCAAGCGCTCGCTCCAGAGATATCTGGAGGATCCGCTCGCGGAAGAAATTCTGCGCGGTCAATACGCCGGCGATTGCGATCTGATTATCGGCGCTGGTAACGACGGCCTGACATTTAAGTTCAATCAGGCGAAACAGAAGCAGAATGTTGGCTGATCGATAGTCTTGTGCATATCACAAAGGCCGGCGGCAACGCCGGCCTTTTTATTTGGGGCCAGTCATGAGACAAGATTTCTACGCAGTGTCAGAGAATCTCTAATATCGCCCCTTAATCGCCTCTTCGTACGATGTAAACCCCGGCACTTTTTTGCGCTGGCTTTGGTCGGGTTTGTGATACGCCGGGTGATCCAGCACAATCTTCATCAGGCGCTCCCGTTCCTGCGGTCCCGCCAGATGGGCTATTCCCCAGGCCCGTTCGCCTAAGCTCAGTCCGCGCGGATCAAAGGCCCCGTGTTCGGTGACAAGGATCACCGGGTCTGAAGGAATTGCTGTAGTAGTAATTCCCGCCGGTGAGCGATCTACGACCTTAGCGACACCTTCGGAAGTTACCGACTAGAGCGCGATTATTGCCACGCCCCCCGGCGAATACTGGGCGCCGCGACTGAAGTCTGCCTGTCCGCCTACACCGGAGTAGATACGCCGCGCCTCAAGCGAGTCAGCCCA
>JBGAWZ010000031.1:0-10145 GCA_044227335.1 Candidatus Zixiibacteriota bacterium
CAAATTCTACACTTGCGACATCTGAAGAGACATACAAAATCGGCTCGGTGGGAGTGGCGGCCCAGGAACTGATTGTCGAGGACGGACTTGAAAACTGGGTGAAACGACGGATAACAAGCTAATTACAAGGATCAAATTGCGAATGGACAAATCATATTCACGACAGATTTCCGAGTTTGCAGTCAAGCTCGGCTACAATGATCTACCGCCGGCGGTAGTTCACGAGGTAAAACGGTATTTGTACGATTCGGTCGGGTGCGCGTTTGGCGGGTATCACACCCGAGACGTGCGAATTCTTCGCGACATCTACACCAACATGGGTGGTAAAGAAGACGCAACGGTGATCGGCTTCGGCGACAAGATGCCGGCGGTCAATGCCACGTTGGTCAATTCGCTCATGATCCGGGCGCTGGATTTCAATGACATCTACTGGAAGGAAGACCCCTCGCATCCGTCGGATATTATTCCGGCCGCCCTCTCAGTCGCCGAGATGGTCGATGCCTCGATGAAAGAAGTTATCGTCGGCATTGTGTTGGCGTACGAATTTGAGATGCGTCTGTGCGAATTCGCCAAGCCGGGAGTGCGGGAACGGAAATGGCACCATGCGACACTAACCCAGTTTGTGTCACCGATTGTTGCGGGGCGACTGCTGGGCTTGACTGTCGACAAGATGGTAAACGCGATCGGAATCAGCGGTTGTCATAGTCATACGATTGGATGCCCGACCGCCGGAAAACTGACAATGATGAAAAACACGGTCGATCCGATGGCGACCCAGGCAGGAGTATTTGCCGCCCTTATGGCAGAAAAAGGTTACTCCGGCACCGAGGCGGTCTTTGAAGGCAAAGAAGGCTTAATGGATGTCTTCGGGCCGTCGTGGGACACCAGCAAGCTCCTTGGCAATTTCGGCGAGAAATACAAGATTCTTGATTGCAGTATGAAGGCGTTTCCGACCGAGGCGCTTACACATACGCACATTACCTGCACGCTCAAAGTCATCAAAGACAACAATATTATGCCCGATGATATCGACGAGGTCATTGTCACCACAATCGCCCGCGCGTGCGATATCTTATTCGATCCGCACAAATATCGCCCGGAATCGCGCGAAACGGCCGATCACTCGTTGCCGTATTGTATTGCCGCCGCCATTGTCGACCGGCAGATCACCACACAGACTTTTTCTGATGAGAAGCTTAAAGACCCGCGTATCTGGAATGTGATCGATAAAATCAAGGGGGAGGCCTCGGTTGAGTTTGAAAACATGTTCCCGGCCAAACAACCGTCGAGAGTGAGAGTCCGCACCAAAGCGGGCCAAGAGTTTTCTGCCTATTTGGAATACCCCAAGGGTGATCCGCGCGAGCCGATGACCGAGGATGATCTTACAGCAAAGTTCAATGCGCTCTCGGCAGAGCTACTCAATGCCGAACGGCAGGAGAAGATTCGCAAGATGATCTTCTCGTGCGAGCATATGTCGGCGCGGGCGTTTATGAAGGAGTTGGTGGTGTGATTTGTATCCCACCCTTTGGGTGGGGTATAGAACGAAAGATGGACCACCGCTCTGCGTTCCGCCTTCGGCGGAACTTGTCGGGGGCGACACGTTGCACAGTAGTTTGTAGGTCAGGGTTCTTATGACCCTGACATCTTCTCAAGAAATGGTGGAATCCGTCAGCCTCGCAAGGCGGCTGACCTACGAAGAGAGAATGTTACCCCCGCTTGATTGAGAGCGGGCGGGCGGCGTCGGTCATCGCGTCGACCTTGGCGGCATATCCAGTCTTACGGGCCAATTCGTCATCGGATACCAAGTGGGCATCGACCATCTTCGGCACGCGCCGACCGGTGCGAAGGTAGTTGATTTCCGATAAGCAACTACTCCAGCCGTCGAGCCAGAACTCCAGTACTAGCCTTTGTGCGGCGTCACCGGTGAAATGAATAATCAGATCGATATCGCTTTGCGGACCAGCATTGCCGTTTTTGGTTGAGCCAAATATCCAGCAGGCGCTCACCCCAAATCTCGTCGAGTCGAGTTCGGAGGCAATCTTCTCCGCCATCGCGAGCCGCCATTTCCAATCGGCATCTTTGTACTCGACGTGATCCTGCGGGATCGGTGCGCCAGCACGGCGTTCGACTTCCGGCTTATCGACAAAGGCGAGTGCTTCGTCGGAATCGGCGTCCATCATCACGCGCAGTATACATCCGGGGAACTGGCGGCGGACATCGATGACTCGTAGCGTATCGGACAAGTGAGCATACTGCGGGAATAGTTCAGCAAGTTGGTTTTCGGATGTCCGCAAGAATGATTCGTTGAACACGACACCCTCGTCGTCGGGATAGAGCGGTAGATACCGAATCCCCGCCTCGACCAAATCTTGAAAGAAGTGCGTGCCGAACGACAAGTCGGGAAGATAGCCGCCTTTCTTGCGGGCAATCTCGACTAACAGAGCGGTGTGATTGATATCAGAATAAGTGACATTGACACCCAGCCGAATATCGCCGCGGCTTCCCCAGCGACCGGGACCCATCAAAACAAACTGGCGGTGGGGAAGGCGTTTATTTAGATGACCGACGGCCTGGCCGATTTCCATCAAGGTCGCATGTTCGGCTATACTGCCGTACTTTTCCGGATCGACATATACAATATGAGTCAAATCGGGCACATGCCCATTGGAGACAAACCGTCGCGCCGAGAAAACCTGACGGTCGGTCGTAATATCTCGCGGGATGTGGGCCGCCACTGTCTCTTCGCCCTCGCTTTGGGGGCGGCATTGCAGGAGGTAGAAGGCGCGACCATCAAAGGCAAATTCGATATCGACAGGTGTGCCGAGCGTCGATTCCAAAAGGTCCATAATTGCTTTGACCTGCTTGAGGAAGGGAGTGCGGGAAACCAGCCCTTCGAAAGTGACAACAGCGTCATCACTGTGGAAATCGATGCCGAATTTGCCGGGGACAATCAAACGGCCGTCGCGATAGATTGACACCATGTCTTCAATGCCTTGAATTTGATCGCCGACCTCGATGAGAAACTGCTGGAGAGGCAAGGTCTCGAATGATTTTTTCTGTAAATCTATGACATCAATAAACTGGGGTGAATACCGGGCGGCATCCTCGGCGGTGACATTGACCCGCAAATTGGGCTGGCCCGGTGCAATCAGAACTGGGTAGTCGTCGGCAACTCGGTCAACTGCGCGCGTGCCGAGTCCCATCACCATGCGCAGAAGGCCGTCTTTGCGGTCGATGCGCGGCGACCAGCGAAATTCGTTTCGGCTGAAGGCGACACCGGCGTATGCGGGTAAGAAATAACCGCCGATTCGTTGGCCGACCACCGCCTGAATTAGAATGCCCATTTCTTCTTTGTAGTCGAGCAGGCCATGCTCCGTGCGATATTGGATTGCATCGGGGGAGAAAACCGAGGCGTAGACTTCTGCGATGGCATCCTTTAGATCGTGCAAGCGCTCAGCCTTGGTTCCCTGATTGGCCAAAAAGAGCGATTTATATTTTCCGGAGAAGGCGGTTCCGGCCTGATCCTCAAGCAGAGAAGAACTTCGGACAATAAGCGGCCGGTCACCAAAGTCATCAAGGGCGGCGGCCAGCCCGCGCGAAATTTCAAGAGGGAACTGGGCATTTTTAAAGATCTGAACAACATGCGGGTATTCAATCCGGACCTGATTGATTTCTTTGTACTTCTGTTCAATGATATCATCCAGATCGTTATGGTGCATGAAGTGCATCGCCAAATCGGAAGTCAGGTGCCAGGTGCGTGGGGTTTTCACGGGTGCGAGCAATTCGATTTCTCGTCCCTTTTTCTTGAGAATTTGCTTCGCCAAATAGATGCCGGCGCTCTTGCCACCTAAGGTACCGTGGGAGTCGGCTGCGAAGATCGTCTTTTTCAGCAGGTTGTTCAAATCGGCGACATCGATAAAGTGCTGGGCACGATCGATATACCAGAGCCGGTCAGAGAGCAAGCGCCGAATAACAGCAATCTGCACACCGCGTCGACTTGGTGACACAATAGTCGATTCATGGAGAGTGTGGTGATGGTACCGCCTGATGGCGTCGGCAACATCGCCAAGCGGTAGACTCCGGTTGATGGTCTGCGACAAAAGGCCGAGCCGTACCTCGCGAATCCAGCGCTGAATTTGATCGAGTATTTGCTCATTGGACAGTTCGCGCGCGGCAATTTGAAAAGTTTGTTTGCTCAGATCGCTGGACATGCGGACCGCCGGGAGCTTGATCGGGACATTGCCGCCGTCGACCAGCAGTTCATCGCCAAATTCATCGGTGGAGCGTTGCGTACCAAGTAGCGCGGTGGCTTCTTTGACCCCGCTCCAGGCGAGGTAGTTGAGCATTTTGCGGGCAATATTGGAATAGAGCGAATAGTCGGTCTGGCGAAGAAGTTCCAGTACGACCATCCAGTCGGACTTTGGGGTGGCTGACCCCAAGCCCAGTGTTTCAGGGGTTAAAGCGGTGTTGTCGGCGTTAAGTGGATCTTGTGGCATCCTATAAATATCGCACCGATCTGTTGATTTGGCAAACTAAAGCACGCGCCGGTACCCAAAGCGAAACCGCCGCAACGGTTGGGGTTGCGGCGGCTTTTTTGTAAAGTCACAAATGTGAGGTAAGGATCAGACCCAGCCCCGATCCTTGCAGGCGTGGGCGACACGCTGGATAGCGATCACATACGCGGCATCGCGCATGTACAGTTTCCGTTTGGCGGCCAAATCGGCCACCGCGTGGAACGCCGAGGTCATCTTGGTGTCGAGGCGAGTCAGTACCTCGTCGCGCTCCCAATAATAGTTCATGTTGCACTGCACCTGTTCGAAGTAGCTACAGGTCACGCCACCGGCGTTGGCCAGGAAATCAGGAATCATGAAGATTCCGCGACGGTGGATTTCTTCGTCGGCTTCCGGCGTTGTCGGGCCGTTGGCGCCTTCGGCGATCAAACGGACTTTCTTGCCTATCTTGCCAACGTTTTCCTTGGTGATCTGGTTTTCCAGCGCGCACGGGAAGAGGATGTCAACATCCTGTTCGATCCAGGCGCCACCGGGGAGAACTTCGTAGCCCAAAGTTGCGGCCTTGGCTTTGTCGATTCCGCCGAAACGGTCGGTGATACCAAGCAGTTCCTCGACATTCACACCAGACATGCGGCGGAAGGTGTACGAGGTCTGGTCTTTCTGATCCCATGACGAGACGCAAATCGCCTTGCCACCGAGCTTTTGATACAGGATCACGGCGTATTGCGACACGTTGCCAAATCCCTGAAACGCGGCCGTCGTATTGGCGATATTGATATTCAGCAATTTGAGGGCTTCGCGGACAGTGTATACAACACCGTATCCGGTAGCTTCGGTCCGGCCAAGTGATCCACCCATGCCTACCGGTTTGCCGGTAATAAAACCGGGGTACTTACCACCGTGGATGACTTCGAGTTCGTCGAGCATCCACAGCATATGCTGGCCGTTTGTCATGATGTCAGGAGCCGGGACATCGGTCACCGGGCCGACATTTTTGGCAAGCTGGCGGACCCAGCCACGGCAGATCTGCTCCTGTTCGCGGGGAGAGAGGTTGTGCGGATCACAAATGACGCCGCCCTTGCCGCCGCCAAGCGGAATATCAACGACCGAGCATTTCCAGGTCATCCACATAGCCAAAGCGCGCACGGTGTCAATTGTCTCTTGCGGATGAAAGCGGATACCGCCTTTGTGTGGGCCACGGGCATCGTTGTGTTGAACGCGGAAGCCACGGAATACGCGGATGGTTCCGTCGTCCATGTGGACCGGGATTGCGAATTGGAATTCGCGGAGGGGTTCGCGAAGGAGTTCGCGGGTGCCTTTATCCAGATCAAGGATTTGCGCTACCTTGTCAAACTGCGACTGGGCCATTTGAAAGGGATTAAATGATTTGTCACTCATGGGTTTTGTCTCCACAGCTCCGCCGACCTGTTTTGTTTGGGTAAGCATGGAACAGCGTCCTTATAGTTAGTCTCGTTTCACATACATGTTGCGGCTGTAACGATAGATTACAACCGGACAAGAATCAACCACTTAGTGATTTTTGTCACAAGCGAGTATAGAGAGAATGGGTCTAAAAGTCAAGTTGAGGAAGATGTGGAAACATGGAAAGAGGTCCGGCTTCGACGAATATTCGTCGTAACTCCATGAAAGATGGAACCTTTCGGGCCGGCAGTCGATATATTGTGTGTTGGCGCTCAGGTAAGGTGTGTTCGGCTCTTGAGGAACGACCGCTTTGATGACTACAGAGATTGCTATGTCCAGAATCAACACAATCAGAAAATGGCAGTAACGGAAAACGGAGGAAACTAATGGACAATCGGGAGTACTTTGATAAAGTCGCCTCGCAGTGGGACCAGATGCGAACTAGGCTCTTCTCTGTAAATGTCAGGGAGACAGCCATGAACATAGCGGAAGTGAGTGAGGGGAAAACGGCCGCGGATATCGGCGCCGGAAGTGGATTCATTACTGAGGGATTACTTGCGCGGGGATTGAATGTCATCGCGGTTGATCATTCTCAGGAAATGCTGGAGGTTATGCATCGAAAGTTTGCAAACACAAAAGGGCTTGAGGTTCGGCTGAGTGACTCCGAGCGGCTCCCACTCGATGATGCGTCGGTTGACTATGTTTTCGCCAATATGTACTTGCACCATGTCGAAAATCCCCCCGCCGCCATTCTGGAAATGGTGAGGATCTTAAAACCATCAGGCGTTTTGGTTATCACTGACGCCGATGAGCATAACCAAGAGTTTTTGAGAATCGAACAACATGACCGATGGCTCGGGTTCAAACATGAAGACGTTCGAAAGTGGTACCACGCGGCAGGACTATCGGAAATTGAGGTCCGGAGCATTGGCGAAACATGCCGGCCCACCTCTGAGTGCGGCTCTACCGTTGACATTAACATATTTGCGGCCTTGGGACGGAAAGGAATATTGAGATGAGCACCAATGAGTCGAATCAAGCCGCAAAAGCTGAGCAATTTCTACGTCTTCACAAGCCGGGAGAGTTGTTCGTGCTCGCTAACTGCTGGAATCGGCTTACCGCAAGACTGTTTGAGCAGGAAGGTTTTTCGGCGATCGGGACTTCGAGCTATGCCGTTGCAATGACATCGGGGGTTCGCGACGGACAGAAACTGGGACTGAATCAGACTATTGAGCTGGTGCGTGCACTGTCCGCCGGGATCGGGCTTCCGGTGTCGGTCGACCTGGAACGGGGGTACGGTGAGACAGTCGAGGAGGAGGTTGAATCTGTTCGGCTGGTGCTGGAGGCCGGCGGAGTCGGAATCAATATCGAAGACAGTACCGAGAATCCTGCCTCACCTTTTTATGCCTCCGGTTTTCAGTGCGTGAAGATTCGGGCCATCAGGAGGATGGCCGACTCGACGGGAATTCACTTGGTGATCAATGCCCGGACCGACATGCTCTTGCACCGTGTGAGTGATCCGGCAACTGCGCTCAAAGAAGCAATATCACGAGGGCGGGCGTATATTGACGCGGGCGCCGATTGTATCTTTGTGCCCGACATGGGAGATATGACCGGTGACAAGATCCGTAGACTGGTGCAGGAGATCGGGGCGCCGATCAACGTTATCGCTGGAGTGAATACTCCGTCCATTGCCGATCTTAACAAATTAGGAGTGGCGCGGGTCAGTCTGGGGCCGCGAGTATTAAGAGCCGGACTAGGGCTTTACCGAAGAATTGCAAGGGAGATTTTGGACCAAGGGACATTTTCGCATATGCATGAAGGAGCTATGTCTTTCGACGATGCGAATCGATTGTTAGAGTCAGACTAAGCCGCTCGGCGATCTAGAAAAAAAACTTTCACTGGGGTTAGAAGTTCGTACCTTGCACCCCCAAGATGGCCAAGGAAAAACCAAAGAGAGTCGCGCCGGAATTATTAAAAGGATTCCGGGACTATCCACCCCAACAGCAGATCGCCCGCGAGGCTATGATTGCCAAGGTTCGCTCGGCGGTCGAGTTGATGGGTTTTCTTCCGCTTCAAACCGCCTCGGTTGAGAACGCCGCTGTTCTACTCGGCTCCCATTACAATCAGGATTCACTCAAAGAGCTGTTTGGATTTGAAGGGCCCGACGAAGTCGACATGGCCTTGCGGTATGAATTTACCTTATCGCTGGCTCGGTTTGTCGCGGCTGACGCCAATCTCCCGGTCCCGTTTAGGCGATACCAGTATGGTAACGTATGGCGGGTCGACAAGCCGGGGCCGGGACGGTACCGCGAGTTCATGCAGTTCGATATTGATATAGTCGGCACACAGAATCTGCTGGCCGATGCCGAAATTATCGCCGCGATGGTCACCACATTTGAACGGCTGAATATCAAGAATTTCAAAGTCCGTTACTCCAATCGCAAGATTCTCAATGGACTGGTAACGTGGGCGGGGATTGCCTCCGAGCGCGGTCCTGATGTCATGCGGGTGATTGACAAGCTCGAAAAGCAAGGGAAAGAGGCGGTCCTGAAGGAACTAGGCCCGGGACGAATCGATGCCTCCGGTGACAAAATTGCCGGGCTTGCACTTTTCGACTCTGAGATTTCTAAGCTCGAACAGTTTATGGATTTTGCGCTGTTACATTCTGCTGACCCACTAGAGCGCGCCGAAGAGATGCTGGGTGGACAAGAATCGGCAAAAGCCGGTATTGAGGAACTCAGGCAGATAGGCGTCTTGCTTGATCAGATGGGAATCGACAAAGCGAAGACTTCGGTTGATATGACCATCGTTCGTGGCCTCGGATATTACACCGGTCCGGTATTTGAAACGACCTTGCTTGATTTGCCTTCGTACGGTTCGGTTTTTTCCGGTGGCAGATATGATAATTTAGTAGACCGATTTGTCGGAAGATCGATTCCGGCAGTCGGATCATCAATAGGACTTGACCGGTTGTTGGCGGCGCTGATTGAACTGAAAGCAATTGAACTGACCTCGTCTACCTCGCAGGTTTTGGTCACCGTCATGGATCGCGAGCGGCTGGGCAATTATCTTCAAATTGTACAAGAGCTACGGCATGCCGGCATACCTTGCGAGATATACTCGGGCGATACCAAGAATTTGTCCAAGCAGGTCAAATATGGCGACAAAGTGGGGATTCCGTTCGCGGTAATCGCCGGCTCTGATGAATTTGCGGCCGGGCAGGTGACGGTGAAGAATCTCGCCGCCGGAAAAAAGGTCGCCTCGGATACCTCCGACCGCGAGGAATGGCTGGCCGCCGAGGGGTTCCAGGAAACAATTGCGCGGGCGGGACTTGTCGAATATCTCAAAGGCAAGCTGACCCAATGCTAAGCAGGCGCGTCAGATAATCTTCGGCTCTTGACTCAAATCAAACTTTCCGGGCGAAATGTTGACGATACTTGGGGGGAGAGAAGTTACTGTATGGAAAAAGTCGCCCCGATACTTCGCCCGACGTATGGAGAGTCCAAATCTCTTCCGTTGCAATCTCTCCGGTTCTACGCTCAGCTCTTTTCGCTGGCGGTGAACATCTGGATTGGCATTGAATTCTTTCTTTGGGTGAAATATATCCAAAGTGGCGGCACGAGTATGGTGATAGAGAGGCCGCCGGGGGTCGAGGGGTGGCTCCCGATCAGTTCGCTCGTTTCGCTGAGACACTGGTGGCATACTGGCATCATAAACGATATACACCCAGCCGGATTGTTCATCTTCCTGGTGATACTTGCAACCGCATGGCTATTCAAAAAAGGATTTTGCGGGTGGATCTGCCCGGTGGGATTCATCTCTGAATTGACCGGCGATATTGGCGAGAAGCTCTGGAAAAAGCGGATCAAGCTACCCAAGTGGCTCGACTGGCCGTTTCGGTCCTTTAAGTACATTCTTCTCGGCCTGTTTATTTACGCAGTGTTCATCTCGATGTCGGCGCACGATATCGCCGGCTTTTTGTACACTGACTATAATATTGTTGCCGATGTCCTCATGCTTCGCTTCTTCACCGACATTACATTTCTGGCTCTCTCAGTGATAGTTGGCCTGTTTCTGATCGGCTTTGTCGTGCGCGGATTCTGGTGCCGGTACCTTTGCCCCTACGGCGCCCTTCTGGGATTGACGGGACTCGTGTCGCCCACACGGCTACAGCGAGCAAAGTCGACCTGTATCGACTGCAGTTCGTGT
>JBGAWZ010000499.1:0-2986 GCA_044227335.1 Candidatus Zixiibacteriota bacterium
TTCAGATGACCGCCGAGAATTTGGCGGCCAATGATTTTCTGGGTTCGATCCTAAACGCGGTGTCGGCAGGGGTGATCGCAGTTGATCGGGAAGGGAAGATCACCCATTTCAATAAAGCCGCCTCGGTCATTTTCGGCATTCCGGTGACCGAACCGATGGGTCGGCGTTATGCTGAGTTTCTACCGCTGGGTGAACCGGATACGGCTAATGCCCTGCACACGCTCAAATCGGCTGAGACAATTGACTCAATAGAGCGAAGGATTACGCTCGAAGACGGAACGCGCCTGCATCTATCCGTTTCCACCGAGGTTCTCCGCGACCGCGAGGGGAATCTGGTTGGGGCAGTGGAAGTATGTCATGATGTCACCAAGCTCAAAAAGCTCGAACAGGAAATAGCCCGCCTTAATACACTGGCGGCGCTGGGGGAGATGGCGGCGACTATCGCCCATGAAGTGCGCAATCCGCTGGCCGGAATCGGCGGGTTTGCCGCTCTGCTTCAGCGCGACCTGGCCGAGGGGGATCCCAACCGGCAACTGGTTGGCAAGATTATCCGCGGAACGGAAACGCTCAATCGAATTGTGACCACCCTGCTCAATTACACACGGACCGACGAGCTGCGCCGTGACGAAGTACGCCTTGATGCCTATTTGACTTCTGTCATCGAGACATTTCGACAGGAAAACAGCGCCCGGGTGGCAAAGATGCAGATATCATTCGTACCGTCGACGCGCGCCAGTGTCGAAGACTACATTGTATCGATCGATCCGGTACTCTTTCGGCAGGTGGTGACGAACATATTGTCTAACGCGGTCGATGCTTGCGATGGAGCCGGAGAAATCACGATTCACTCAGCGCGACTCCCGCGCCAGCGCGCCACCCGCCAGTATGGGGGCAAACTTCTGCTGGGGCTTGACGAGACACTCATAGAGACGAGTATTTCCGACAGCGGCAAAGGAATCGACCCGCAGTCGATCGCGCGCAGGGAATGCCGAACAGGGAGAGTTATAGATGAAGTATAGAGTACTTATTGTGGAAGATGATCCGCTGGTCAACGAGTTGTTGACCGAGACCGTTTCTCGCGCCGGCTACGACTGTGTCTCGACCACTTCCGGCGAAGATGGTGTCGCACAGTTTCAGGGTAGTCCCTGCGAGATCGTACTGACTGATCTTAAGATGGCCGAAATGGACGGTCTGGGAGTGCTTGAACAGATCAAAAAGATCGCGCCCGAAACAGTTGTGGTCATTATGACCGCATACGGAACAGTTGAGACGGCGGTCCGGGCGATGCGGCGCGGGGCGTACGATTTCATGCTCAAGCCGGTTTCGCCGGATTCAGTGGAAAATATGCTCGGCCGAATCACTGAGATTTTGGCTCTCCGCCGGGAAAATCAGCAACTGCGGCAGACGCTCTCTGACCGGTTTCAGAATATCATCGGTAAGTCGGAGATGATGCGGCACGTATTCGATGAAATTGCCTCGCTGGCCGACGCCCGGTCCAGTGTGCTCATTTTGGGGCCCTCGGGAACTGGTAAGGAAATGGTTGCGCGGGCGATTCATGAGACCTCGGCGCGCAAGAACGGGCCATTTATCAAAGTCAATTGCGCCGCCATCAACGAGAATCTCTTCGAGTCGGAATTGTTTGGTCACGAAAAGGGTGCGTTTACCCATGCCTTGAAGACGACGCGCGGTCGATTCGAATTGGCCGACGGCGGAACTCTGCTCCTCGATGAAATCTCCGAAATGCCCCTCCATTTGCAATCTAAGCTCTTGCGCGTGCTACAGGAGCGCGAGTTCGAACGCGTTGGGTCAGGCCAGACAATTAAAGTAGATGTGCGGATCATTGCGACTTCCAATCGCGACTTAGAGCAGTTTATCGCCGAAGGAAAGTTCCGCGAGGACTTGTATTTCCGGCTCAACGTAATTCCGATAAATCTTCCGCCATTGTCCGAACGCGTCGAGGATATCCCACTGCTCGTCGAACACTTCATTGAAAAGGCCAATAGCGACAACGGACGCCGAGTCAAGGGAATGGATACCGGAGCCATGCGCCTGTTCATGAAGTACCCGTGGCCGGGGAATGTGCGCGAACTGGAAAACCAAGTGGAACGACTGGTCGTGCAATCAAAGTCAGACATAATTAGTGAAGACGATGTCCCGACCAAGATCAAATTCAGCGAGATTGGCTCGGCCGATATTATTGCCGACGACCCGATCACTTTGCGAGAAGCCGAAAAGAAGCTAATTTTCAAGGCAATCGTCCGCAACGGCGGCAACAAGACGAAAGCGGCCAAGGACTTGGATGTGACTCCACGAACCATTCGCAACAAGCTAGCGGAGTACGGCGTTAAGGATTAGTCGTTCGGATATTCCTCAGATGAGGGTAGTCCGAATTTCCGTAATTCAGTTCTGTGCGGGGGGTTAAGAAACTCCGCTGTTTACCGATACAACAGTCGACGGTCAAACATATGGGATGTGGGCCATACCGCCCCGTCGCCGTCGCGGTAAACACTTATGGATCTTGCAACAATTCTCGGACTGGTGCTCGCGTTTGGGGCGGTTGTCTATTCCTACCTCTCTGAAGGGGGACAACTCGACTCGCTCTTTCTGACCGCACCCATAGTCATTGTTATCGGCGGCACACTCGGCGCAACCATCACGACAACTTCGTTTCGAACCGTTCTTCAGATTCCCAATTACTTACGGCTGGCCTTTTTCGGGCGAGATCGGTCGATCAAAGAAGGGATCGATGGCATTATTCGCCTGGCCGAAAAAGCGCGGCGCGAGGGAATCCTGGGACTTGAGAATGATCTGAAGAAAATCCATGATCCATTCTACCGAAAAGCAGTTCAGCTCTTAATCGACGGCACCGAGGTGACCACACTCAATGAGATTCTCAGCAATGAGATTGCCTACGCCGAAGAGCGACACAAACGCGGGATCATCTTCTTTCAAAAGGCAGGGGGATTTGCCCCCACACTGGGCATAC